>JADKCL010000033.1 GCA_016718825.1 Bacteroidota bacterium
AGCTGAAACATCCGCTCAATGGCTGACATTTCCATTTCCAAAAACCGTCCGCCCATGCCGTAACCCGCATTGTTGACGAGGATATCAAGCACGATGCCCTTTGTCTTGAGCGCCGCCATCACCTGCAAAGCCGCATCAGGTGCCGTCAAGTCCTGCGCCAAAATCTGTACATCCACCTTGTACGCGGCCAAAATCTCCACTCGCAAGGCCTCCAATCGGTCAATTCGCCGCGCTACGATCACCAAAGGATAGCCCTTTGCCGCCAATTGACGGGCAAATTCCAAACCGATGCCGCTGCTTGCACCGGTGACCAAAGCGTAGTTTTTTTGAGGGGACATGATTGAATGGAGAATGGAGAATGGGGAATGAAAAATGGAATGGGGATCAGTGGGGGCGAAGCTGAGTCTCGATGGCTATCAGCGAGACGAATGTAGATCAGCGGAAGGCGGAATGAGAATGAATTTGGATTAGGCGAAAAGTTTTGAATGCGAATGCAAACTGGGAAATTCGTAGCGATTCAGAACCATATCATTCTTCATTCTGAATTAGCTTCGCTGAACGTCGTTTCTCAATTCTCCATTCTGAATTCTCAATTCTCCATTACCAACTGCCCCGTGCTTTCCTTTTCAATGCGTTTGATCGGGAGGGCGATGCGGTGATGATGGAGATAGTTGGAGCAGAGGTTCCAATCTTCGTAGTAGGTGCCCCAAAGACGGTCGTAGATGCTGAAAGCAGCCGCGTGGTTGATCAAGTTGCCGCGTTTGCAGTGGTGGAGCTTGTGGGCGTGGTTGTCCATGAAGATGTATTTCAACCAGCCGATGTTGTACGTCACCGAAGTATGGTCGGTGGCTTGCAGCATCAAAATCAAGGCATAAGCCACCCAAGTCGAGGCGAGGTCCATTCCCATGAAGTAGGAGATGAAAATCAGCGAGGGCTGGAACTGACTGATGGCGGTATCGACGAGCGAACTTTGATTGCCACGAAGAAAGTCCAATTCGGAGACGCTGTGGTGGGCAGCATGCTTTTTGCGGTAATATTTCAGAATCGGATTGTTGCCGCGGCTATGGCTCATCAAGCGGTGGATCCAATAATAGGCCAAATCCAGCAAAAAGGTAGCGCCGATGATCAGCCACCAATTGTTGAAATGTTTGCCGTACAACGGGATGAACGAAAGTGCAAACCATCCGATGGTAATAAAACCGCCGCCAACGAGGATACCTTTGTAAAACACCATGGTGAGTCCGTCAATGAACTCCTTGGTGGTGTATTTGGGGAGCTCCATCGAAGCATTTTTCTTTTCTTCGATCAAGGTAAAGGTCATGAAGATTGCAGAGACGATGAGAAATCCGATCGCTGCAGTCAAAAGTGTCACCCCGAAGATCGCGAGGAAAAGGATATAGGTAAAGGGAGAGCCCAAATGGCCAAAAATCCCGTAAATCACATTCCCTTTTTGCTCCTTGGGGATGTTGGGAGGTGGCAGTGTAACAAACGTTTGAGGCATAAATCCAAGCGTGACGAAACAATAATAGGTAGGGTTGAAGGAATCCAATCGGGTCCAGATCAACCGATACGACTCCGTGAAGGTAATGATTTTCGGGCAAATCCAATTCTTGGGCCTATAAAAACGTCGCCTGACTGACAGTGTTTTTTCCACAATTGCAAGTCGAATGGCTTGTCATTTGTCCATTTCCAACCATTCAGAGATCCCATTGAACCCGTGTGAAATGTCATTCGGCGACGAATTCAAGCAATTGTGCCGCTTTCCATTGGACTACAATCGGATATGCGCTAAATTGATTGCCTGATACTGTTTCCCTCATTGAATTTCCTCGAACGCATGATGCCTCGCCATACCGCTTTCACCTTGTTTCTGCTGCTCGTTGTTGGATTTTTTGGCCGGATCCATGCGCAGTTGCAAACAACCTCCAGCAACAATGCGACGATGTTGGTCAATCAGCTCATCGGTCCCGGCATCTCCGTGAGCAATGCAACAATCAATACGCAACCCAATGCGGCGGGAACTTTTGTAAGCAATGGTTCCAATATCGGCTTGCCCGGAGGTGTTTTACTCACTTCGGGTGAGGTGGGCAATGCAATCGGTCCGAATCTCAACACGGGTATTTCCACCAGCCACGGAGCACCCGGCGACGCGCAATTGAATGCGCTTTCGTCCCCATTCATGACCGAGGATGCCTGCATTCTCGAATTTGACATCGTTGCAATCTGCGACACGATCCAGATTTCCTACGTCTTCGGTTCGGATGAATACGACGAATATGTCTGTTCTGACTTCACCGATGTCTTCGGCTTTTTCATTTCGGGTCCGGGCATCGTGGGCACGCAAAATATCGCCGTGATTCCCGGTTCGGCTACGCCGATTTCGATCAATACCGTCAATATCGGGGCACCGGGGATGTTTTCCACCTTTCCGCTTCCGGGAAATTGCAATACGACCAATTCGGCGTTCTTCACAACCAACAATACCGGCACAACCGTTGAATACGATGGATTTACGGTCCCCTTGATTGCCAAGTCGGCTGTCATTCCGTGCAGCACCTACCATATCAAACTCGCAATCGCGGATGCAGGAGATGATGCCCTGGATTCGGGGGTTTTTCTCGAACAAGGCGGCATTCGTTGTACGTCCACGCAGCTTTCCGTGAGCTCCTCGATCAACAATCCCGGCTATGTCAATGCCGTCGAGGGCTGTGTCAATGGCCGTTTTACCTTCACCCGCTCAGGCGATACCACACAGGCACAAACGGTGAATTACACCGTTGGCGGCACTGCAACACCCTTGTTTGACTATCCGCCGCTGCCGGGATCTGTGACATTCCCAGCCATGGTGAGCAGCGTCACGCTCAACATTGTTGCGACCGCAGACGGCCTTCCCGAAGGCAATGAATCGGTCTTTGTCATTTTATCGGACTCCGTCTGTGGAACGGTATTCTCCGACACGGCCACCCTTTGGATTTCCGATCAAATTTCGGTGGATGCCGGTCCAAGTCAGGTCGTCTGTCAGGGAAATTCGGTGCAAATCGGGTTGCCCCCCGTGAATGGCGTGACCTATTCTTGGTTGCCTTCGACGAATTTGAGTGCTGGCAATATCTCCAATCCTGTCTTCCAGAATCCCAACGTCGGAACCTATGTCTATACCATGCTGGGAACGGATACTGCGGGCTGTCAAGGCGGGGATACGATGACGGTCACCGTGTTGTTGAGTCCGACCGCCTCCTTTACCGTCGATTCATTGTTGTGCCAGGGTGACACCGTTTTGGTTACCTATACCGGAAATGCGCCGGGTAATGCCACCTACAATTGGAATTTCGGAGGCGGAACGGTCATTTCTGGAACTGGACAAGGGCCATATTTGATTCAGTTTACAACGCAGGGTCCGCGCAACATTTCGCTGACCGTGGGCGTCGGGAGTTGTACCTCGCTTCCCGTTTCACACGGGCTTTTTGTGAATTGGCGCCCCGTTATTACGATGAATCCCATCAATCCTGACTGCTTTGGACAATCGGATGGGTCGGTTACCGTCTCCATCCTAAATGCAAATCCCCCCTTTAGCTTTCTGTGGAGCAATGGTGCAGTGACTTCGAGCTTGCAGAATATTCCGGCAGGAACCTATTCGGTGGTGGCAACGGATGCCAACGGCTGTGTGGATATTGGGAGTATCACCCTTACGCAGCCTACGCAATTAACCTATCAGTTCGCAGTCGATTCCATTATCTGCAATGGCGGCACGGGGACGGCGACGATCACGCCGGCAGGCGGCACGCCACCCTATGCCTATCTATGGTCCAATGGAGCCACGACCGCGGGCATCACGCCGACGACGGGCACTTATTCGGTCACTGTGACGGATTCCAAAGGCTGTACCGTGACGGAAACGGCGGTGCTCGACGAACCACCGATGGTTTCCCTCGCGATTGGCGGTGATTCCATCGCCTGCGACTACGAACAAGTGACTTTGACGGCGCTTTTGGGCGGCGGCGTGCCGCCTTACCAATACCAATGGTCGTCGATGCCGATTGGCGTCAGTGACACGACCGCAGTCATCACCGTGGATGCCGACCAAGACCGCATGTTTATCCTCAACATCACCGATGCACAAGGCTGCCCGGGCCAAGCCACCTACTTCGTAGACGCCATTCCCCGGCCCTTCGTCGAATTTCGTCCCGACATCACCGGTGCTTGCGATTCGGCCACGGTCACCTTTATCAACACATCCCTTCCCGCCAATTCCAGCTACCTCTGGGAATTTTATGACGGGGCCACCTCGATCGCGCCCAATGCGGTTCACTGGTTTGGAAACGGGGTTTGGGGTGCCCAATTGACCGTGACCTCTCCGGAAGGATGTGTGAATTCGTTGAATTCGCCAGCCTTGGTCAACATCGTGCCGACGCCGGTCGCCTCTTTTGTCTCCGATCCGCAGATCTTGTTGGTCGATTATCTGCTGCTTTCGGAGGCCACGATTACCTTCAACAATACCTCACCGTGGTATGCCTCGGCCGTCAATTGGTCCTTTGGCAATGGCGACAGCGCCGATGTCGGTCAGGTGACCTATACCTATCCGGCGGCAGGATTGTACGATATCACCATGACGGCCTACAACATTTACGGCTGTCACGACGATACGACGCAGACGCTGTTGATTCTCGACGATCCAGGGCTGTGGATTCCGACGGCATTTACACCGAATGGCGATGGGCTGAACGACCGATTTACCATCGTGGGCATGCAGGTCAAAACCTTCAACATCGACGTTTATGACCGCTGGGGCAGGCTCACGTTCAGATCCGATGACATCAACAATAGCTGGGACGGAAAAGTGGGCGGCGAATATGCCCCCGAAGGTGTCTATGTCTACAGAGTCAACGCCGTGCTCAATACCGGCCCGGTTCAGCGGCAAGGATCAGTCACCATCCTGAGGTAAGTGAAAAGTGAAAAGTGAAAAGTGAAAAGTGAAAAGTCGCGTTGGTGCTGATCGTTTGTCGTCACATTTAGCGTGAGGTACTTTTCACTTTTCACTTCATTGAATTTCTCCAACAGCACCGATCCCACTGCTAACTGCTACTTTCTAACTGCTAACTCTGATCGGTTCTTTTCACTTTTCACTATTAACTTTTAACTTACAAAATGCAGTCTGGAAAGGCACTTAAAGATTATAAAGGAGCAGATTCCTTTGATGCCATCGTGATCGGTTCGGGAATGGGCGGATTGACGGCGGCGGTGTTTTTGGCGAGGGCGGGCCGCAAGGTGCTGGTCTTGGAGAAACACTACGAATTCGGGGGCTTCACCCATGTTTTTTCACGGCGTGACTACGAATGGGATGTGGGAGTGCATTACCTCGGCGACATGGTGAAGCCGACCTCCGAAACTGCCCGGATTTTCAACCTGATCAGCGGCGGCAAGTTGCAATGGGCACCTATGGAGGAAGCTTACGACCGCCTGATTTATCCCGACCGCAGTTATGATTTGTTGGCGGGCAAGGACAAGATGAAGGCGCAATTGAAGGCATGGTTTCCAACGGAGACAGCTGCGATTGATGCCTACTACGAATTGTTGCCACGGATGACGGGCTGGCGTTCGAAGTTGTATTTTGCAGAAAAAGCACTTCCCAAGCCGATTTCCGCTGTTTTGGGTGGAATGATGCGCCGACCTTGGCTGAAATATTCGGGGAAAACGACGGCGGAGGTCTTGGATGGGCTGACGCAAGATCCAAAGTTGCGGGCGGTCTTGACCGGTCAATGGGGCGATTACGGATTGCCGCCCAAACAAAGCAGCTTCGGCATCCAAGCGATGGTGGCAAGCCACTACCGGCACGGCGCCTGCTACCCCGTCGGTGGTTCGGCGCAATTCGCCAACACCATTATCGCCGAACTCGAACGCCTCGGCGGAAAAGTATTGCTCCGTGCCGAGGTGGCCGAAGTTTTGGAGGAAAATGGCCGCGCAAAAGGTGTTCGGATGGCCGATGGCCGCTGCTTTTTCGCCCTGAATGTCATCTCCAACGCCGGATTCGTCAACACGATGACCAAATTGCTGCCCGAAAAGCTGCGTTTGAACCCCAAGCAGATCGCAGACATGGGTTTGGAGGCCTCGGTGGGTCACGTCTGCCTCTACATCGGCCTGAAAAAGACAGCATCCGAATTGGCCCTTCCCAAAACCAACCTGTGGATTTATCCCGGCTACGATTACGATGCGCAGTTGGCCAATTACCTCAAAAATCCGGATGGACCGCTGCCGTTGACCTATATCTCGTTCCCTTCGGCCAAGGATCCCGACTTCCTGAACCGATTCCCCGGAAAATCGACCATCGAGATCATCACGGTCGCCCCTTGGGATTGGTACAGCGAATGGGAAGACGGAAAATGGAAGAAACGCGGCGAAGAATACGAAGCCAAAAAGGAGGCCATTTCCCAACGACTGCTCGCCGAATTGTACAAACACATGCCTTCCACGCAAGGTCATGTCGATTATTATGAGCTGAGCACGCCCTTGTCTACCAAGCACTTCAGCAATTATCCCGCAGGCGAATTGTACGGACTTTCGCATACCCCTGCCCGTTTCCGACAGCGGAAGTTAGGGGTGCGCACGCCCCTGAAAGGCTTGTGGATGGCAGGGCAGGATGCGGTGAGCTGTGGCGTGGCAGGCGGGATGTTTGGAGGGGTGCTTTGTGCCTCGGCCATCTTGATGCGGAATGTGATTGCGGGGGGTGCGTGGTGCATCCTTTCTTGATGCGCGAAATGTGAAAACTTTTGTCACATGCCACGGGGCAATAGGGGGGCCATTTGACATGGCAAACAGGTCATTGAATTGCCGATGGGATAATCCTGATAATGTTCAAGAATTCCCTTTACTTTCGCTCCCCATGGGGAATCGACATCCACAAATTACAAAATCCAGCGGCGCCATCGTGCCCTACGAGGCTTCCAAACTCAAAGCATCGCTCTTACGGGCAGGTGCGAGCAAGGAACTGAGCGAAGAGATCGCCAAGCGCATCAAGGGCATGTTGTATCCCGAGATTCCGACCGAGGAGATTTACCGCCGCGCCTACGAATTGCTGCGCGAGCACGGTGACCGCCATGCCGGACGCTACAAACTGAAACAAGCCTTGCTCGAACTCGGCCCTTCAGGTTTTCCCTTCGAACGGTATGTCGGGGCCTTGTTGCAGCATTTGGGCTTTTCCGTCGAATTCGATTTGATTCTCCCGGGCAGATGTGTGCAGCATGAACTCGACGTCGTCGCCAAAAAGGACAGCCTCACCCGCATGGTTGAATGCAAATACCACCAACAACGCGGCCAAAAGACCGACGTCAAGGTTTCCCTGTACATCCACGCGCGGTTTCAGGACTTGGAATCGCAATTTCAGTCCCACCATCCGCAGTTGACGCCGCATTTTGAGGGTTGGCTATTCACCAATACCCGGTTCAGCGACGATGCCATTGCCTACGGGCGATGCGCAGGCTTGCACCTTGTCGCCTGGGACTATCCTGAAACGGGCAATTTGAAAGATATGATCGAGACCTCCGGCCTGTTTCCGATCACCTGTTTGGGAACCTTGGCACCGAGCGAAAAGGACGAATTGATGAACCGCAACATTGTATTGTGTCAGGACTTGGCGCATCACGTCCACGAACTCGAACGAGCCGGGCTCACGCAGGGCAGGATTGAAAGGGTCTTGGAGGAGGCGTCTACGATCGTGGCTAAAATCAATGGAAACCATCATTCGCCTGATCGCCGCAATTCCCAGCAGGAGATCTGAAATTCAGCACCTTCCCAGGCAACAGTTTGTGTGTTGCTTTGAGCGATCCAGCCTTGTTGCGCCGCCATTTCGAAAAATGCCGGACTCATATGGCGTTCCGGATCGCTGAAAACCGCGACACCGTTGGGCGCCAACAATTTCGAGAGCGTGTCTAAAATCGGCGCATGGTTGCGGCGTTCGTAGAGCAAATCGGCACAGGCGATGTAGTCGAATTTCGGTTCGGTCGGAGGATAGCGCCAATCCAAAAACCTTGTTTCGAGCGAAAACCCATTCGAAGCTGCACTTTCCCGGGCATATTCCAATGCTTCCTCGTACCAATCGGTCAAGGTCACGCGCGCACCTGCCTGCGCTGCCGCCAATCCGGGCAAGGCTAGTCCGGCACCGAGCTCCAAAACGGATTTCCCGGCCAATTCGGGCAATTCTGAGAAATAATTCGCCAAAGCAATGGAAGCCGGCCACAACATCGCCCAATAAGGCAGCCGTTCGTCACCGCCAAAGTCCTCTTCGGCGGTGTTCAGGATATAGGATTCCGCCCTGAGGGGCCGCCAAAGCTGAATGTGACCATTTCCGATGGGTATGGTGACAATTTCGCAGTCGAGGTTGGCAATTTTATTCAATGGAAAATGGGGAATTTAGAATGGAGAATGGAGAATGGAAAATGGAGATACAGAGTGCGAATCGTGAAGCTAATTGAAGACTGCGAAGCTAATCAATGTCGCGAATTTAAGCTTGATTCCAACGTTTTCGTTGACTTTGCGAACCTTTGCGGTTTTAACTGACAGAAGCCCCCCATGTAACCGCCCCGCTCGCGGGACTGGCGCCGATAGCACAGAGCGCATAGGTTCGCTCAGGTCGCAAAGTTGAAATGAAAATGAGAAATTCCTGCTCAATTCTGTGCCGAAAACCGCTTCAGAAAGCTCCAAATCGCCTCCATGCCGTCGTAGTCACGGCTTGTGCGGCCAATCAGTTTTTCCCCGAGGTATTGTTTTTTACCCGGTAGGGTATGCCCGCCGCCTTTGACTTCCCAAAGTTGTACTTCGGCGGCGTTGCTGCAATCTTGCCAAAAGTGTAGGATGGTCGCTGTGCCGTCATCCACCGTGTCTGCCATTGGCAGCGTCATCACGACGTCACAGTCGCCTTGCTGCGTGTACAACCTCAGAAATTCGGGAGTCGCCATCACCTTTTCCTGATCCCGCACCGAAATCGGACCGCCGTTCCACTTGATCAAGGGATCTTCCGTCCCATTCATCACGATCATCGGCAGGATCGTTTTGGGAATCGAACGGTCGGCATGGCCCTCCGTCGCCGAAGCCACGATCACGCCGATTGCGGCAAGGCGGTTCGGCATTTGGGTGGCCAAGGTCAAGGTCATGAATCCGCCGTTGCTCATGCCGACACAGTAGATTTTTGCCGGATCGATGCGGTAAGCGCTGCACATCCGATCCAGCAAACTTCCAAGGAATTTCACATCGTCCACCTCGGCCTCGTGGGCGGGTGTGCGGAGGCGACCGTCATTCCAGGATTTGCGGTACCCATCCGGCGCAACGACCACGAAGCCTTCACGGTCGGCAAGCCTTCTGATTCCAGTGTATCCGAGGAACTTGCTGCCGGTCCCGAGCCGTCCATGCAGCAGCAAGACCAGCGGGTATTTTTGCTGCGGATCATAGCCTTTGGGGAGGTAAGCGTGGTAGGTCCGGGCAATTCCTCCGGATGAGAGGATGCCATCGGTGACTTGGGCTTGCAGGGGTTGTCCAATGCCGAGTACCAGGAGGAGCAAGAGGTAGAGGTGAATTCTTTTCGTTGACATGGGTTTTGGGGTGCTTTTGACGGGTGCTTTCTGATTCCTGTAATTCTGAAAATTAGATGGGCAAATCTAAGGATTTTGGAGTTTGGCTTCGCTGATCTAAAGATTCTGATCCAGACAATCTACTGCAACACCATCACCTCCCCGACAAAAGCCTTACTGCCAACAAGCCCGTAACCACCAGATCAGCCACGTCATCCAAGCGTAGCGTGTCCAGCAAATGCCGGTTCCGATTCGCCGGTTTCCATCGGAATGGCACCTGTGTTTTCCCGGCCAATGGCACGGCAGGCTCACTTGTCGCTTCTTCAAAAGCAAATAATCAGTTGCCAAATCCCCTTCCATGAGATATTTGAAGGAATCACCACATTCCCCTGTAAATCAATCAAACACCCTTGCCCATCCATCACCACCGGCAAGACACAGCCTTGGCCATCCACAACCAATGAAAACAGCAGCCCAAACCCCAAAATCGGAATTCGAAGGACAGTCCTAAACACAGACATCAGCCGATGAACACCAAGACTGGACCCAAAAACGACAATTCAACGCCGTCCGAAAACCCCAAAACCCTGACATTTGAACCTGCACGAGAAATCGCTGAAAACCGCCAAGAATGAACCTACTGCAACAGCAAAACAGTCCCCCAACGCACATCAGGGGCAATCAATTGCAGGAAATAGGAGCCTTTGGATAGGTGGGAAAGGTCGAATTGGGCAGTTACATTGTCCGAACGGTAGACCATTTGGCCAAGGACATCGTAAATCCGCAATTCTGCATCCAACGGCACCTGTTCCATGAGAACTTTGAACTTTCCTGCGGACGGATTGGGCACCACCCGATGCCCGGCGATCCAATGCGATTGGCTTCCCAGAAGGTTGACGAATTCAACATTGGATTGTATGGAACAACCATTTGAGTCCGTGACGACGACAAAATAGGACCCCGATTGGGTAGGCACAAAGGTGGAGTCATTGGCCCCCGAAATGGGTAGCCCATTTAAGTACCATTGGTAGGTTGTCGCCGCTTGCGTACTGAGCGTCAGCCCATCAAACACGACAATAGGAGGGAAGGGCAATGGGGAAACATTTACGGTCACACCGATCGAACTTGATGCGCAACCGTTGGCATCGAAAATCGTCACCGTATAAACGCCGCCGCTGAAAACGGCGATCGCCTGCGAAGTAGCGCCGTTGCTCCAAAGGTAGGAGGTGGCTGGGCTAGCGTTCAGAATGACGGAATCGCCTTGACAAAACGTCGTGGGTCCATTGGGAGTGATCGTCGGTGAAGGTGGCAATGCGTTGACGGACACCACAAAGCCGAGCGATACCGCAGAACAGCCATTCATCGCGGAGGTTGTCACCGAATAGGTTCCTGCAGCAATGACGTTGATGCTCTGTGTGACCGCGCCATTGCTCCAAAGGTAGGCCGCCGCTGGACTTGAAATCAGGGTAACCGTGTCTCCTTGGCAAAGATTTTGAGATCCATTCGGAGTAATGCTGGGTTGAGCTGGTCCGGAGCTCACGGTCACCACAAACCCATTGGAGTTCGCCAAACAACCATTCGCATCCGTGATCGTCACGGCAAATGTGCCTGCAGAGAAAACCGAAATGCTCTGCGAGGTAGCCCCATTGCTCCAAACGTAACTGCTTGCCGGACTGGAAGTCAGGGTTACCGAGTCACCGGGACAAATCGATGGAGAGCCGTTAGCGGCAATCGTTGGGGAGATGGGCAACGGATTCACCGTCACTGCAAAGGCATTGGAATTGGCCTCACACCCATTGACATCGGATATCGTGACCGAATAATTGCCCGAATTACTCACCGAAATGCTCTGGGAAGTGGCCCCATTACTCCAGGAATAACTCGCGGCATGACTGGATGTCAGGGTTACGGAGTCACCTGTACAAATCACGGGTGATCCGTTAGCGACAATTGTTGGGGAGATGGGCAACGGATTCACCGTCACTGCAAAGGCATTGGAATTGGCCTCACACCCATTGGCATCGGATATCGTGACACTGTAATTACCCGAATTGCTCACCGAAATGCTTTGGGAAGTAGCCCCATTACTCCAAACGTAACTGTTTGCCTGACTGGAAGTCAGGGTTACGGAGTCACCTTGGCAAAAGGCAATGGGTCCGCTGGCCGAAATAATTGGTGGTGACGGTGCTGGATGAGCAGAGACCGCAAAACCAGTGGACGCCGCCATACACCCATTGACATCGGAAATCGTGACACTGTAATTGCCTGAATTGCTCACCGAAATGCTCTGGGAAGTAGCCCCATTGCTCCAAGCGTAACTGTTTGCCGGACTGGAAGTCAGGGTTACGGAGTCACCGGAACAAATCGTGGGTGAGCCGTTCGCGACAATCGTTGGGGAGATAGGCAACGGATTCACCGTCACAGCAAAGGCATTGGAATTTGCCTCACACCCATTGACATCGGTTATCGTGACAGTATAATTGCCCGAATTGCTGACCGAAATGCTCTGGGAAGTAGACCCATTGCTCCAAACGTAACTGCTTGCCGGACTGGAAGTCAGGGTTACGGAGCCTCCTTGGCAGAAGGCAATGGGTCCGCTGGCCGAAATGATTGGTGGAGCTGGGCTCGGATGATGCGTCACGACAACAGTATCTCTTGAAACGCAGCCACTTGCGTGTGTTGCAGCAAGGATGTAAGTTCCCGGATTGCTCACCGTAATGCTGGCTGTGTTGGCGCCATTGCTCCAAGCATAACTTGCCCACGGATTCGTCGGTTGCAGGGTGACAGATTGCCCAGCACAAACTGTCCGATTGGGACCCAGGTTCAACGATGCAAACCCCAAGGTGACCGTATCTCGGCCAACACATCCAAATCCATTCGTCACCCGTACGGAATACACCCCAGGACTCGTTGCAAGTAAAGTAGAGGTAGTGCTTCCATTTTGCCAAAGGTAGGATTGAAATCCAGGCCCAGGATTAAGGAGTTGGCTGTTGCTGCAAATTGTTCTGTCTGGACCAAGGTTAGGTACAGCTGGAGGGCGGAAGGTGACGTACACATTCCCCGACCAATTGCAGCCTGCATTGCCTGATAAGGAACCGGTAAAGTATGTTGAAGAACCAATTGTAGTGGTGACAGAGGGACCTTGCACCCCGACCAATGAGCCACCATTCCAAATAAAATAGGCTGATCCGACACCGTTGAGCATGATGGGATCGTTGCCACAAGCAGAGGGAGGGGAGGCCGAAATAGAAGGGTTGGCATTGGGAACATGCCCGATGACCGTTGCGGATTGTGCCTGAATGCCACATTGATCCGTTGGTCTTGCGAGCACAAACACGTAATCCCCTTCAAGGAAACTGTGAAGGGTCAGGGTATCGTCCAATTCATTCGGAACCTGAAGTCCGTTGCAGTACCACTGAAACGATGAATCAACATGCGCAGGTGAATAGCTAGCTACAAGCCGTGTACTTCCTTGGTAGCCAGCCCCGGATGGACGATAAAAGACGACATCGTAAAATCTGCCGTATGAACTGAAGGCGGCATCTGCATGGAGGCGCATCCCCGTGGGAACCGCATGCGAATATGCCAACGTACTATTTTTGTAGTATTTCATCTGACCACCTTGGTAGAGAATGCGCAACGTATCCACGCCGTTGTAGGTCGAGCCGTAGGGCATGGTGACTCCTGATTCCATGATACCGAGCGTGCCATTCGACTGCAGGAACCAAGCATATTGAATCGTCGTCCAATTTTGATCTGCATCGACCTGGCTGAGTCCCAAGAGCCTAGTACCTTGAACGGCCCCGGCGGTAAATTGGAGCCCATATCCATCTCCGATGGCCTGTACCGAAGAGAAGCCGCTCGTTCCCCAAGAATAATACGAAGTGCCATAGAGGTCATCACCCTGCTGTGTTACAGCGACCAAATTCCGATAATCCAAATGAAAAAATTTGGGGTTGCAGTTGTAAGCCGCGATCGTCGTGATCCCAACCTGTGTATGAGAAGTGTCTGATGTCTGAATCACGAATGGAGGAGACAATGCGGTACCACATCCTTCTCCAAGGAACTGAATGCTGTCCTGGTTGTTGAGTGTGTCGTAGTATTCAATGCTTTGAGTGTGGATGCCTAGGCTGTCCCCATTGTGCAGCCAAGACATCTGCAAAAGTTGTCCTTGTTGGGCGATACTGCCATTCAACACAACAAACTGTCCCGTAACAACTTGATTCAATGTGGCGGATGCAACCTGGGTTTTTCCAGCGATATACCACAATTTGTTCGCCGTCAAGGGAGCTGCACGCAATACAATTCCATTGCGTAAGTACTGCAATTGATTCGCAAATAGCTTCAATTCCAGCACATCACCCGTCAAATAACCAAATGCGGCTCCTTGATTGATCCCTTTTTCCTTGATTTGACAAGTTCCATTGGCCAAAAGCGCAAATTCGTAGGCCATCGTTTCATTGGTACAGGGAACCCAATGGTCAGAAATGCCGATACTTCGCACTTTATTGGTCTCTAAAATGGTGGTTTTGACGTAATTTCCGGACCGGATGCCTTGGTGGGCAAAGGCGCAGCGAAATTGTGTGCCGACGCCTGTACTGGTGATTTGGGCGGCATTTTGGCTCCACCCCGACAAGGTTGTCCATGTCACCGATTGTTGCTGCGGATAAGTACACCAATGGGGTATAGATGGGGAAATAGAAAGTCCATTCGGAGTAAGGCTTGGGTTCACTGTATGGACCGCTTGGACTGTCGTGGCACAACCATTTGGGCTGATGGCTAGAATGGGGAAGGTGGTGTTGGTATCAGCGAAAAGCCATGCTGAATCGGTAGAAAAGGGCAAGATCCCAGTTTGAACCGGCCAAACAATTGAATCGGCTCCAGGCAATATTTGCAACAAAGCCGTATCCCCTTCGCAAATCGTAGGGATCGCGGCCAACGCAATATTGGCAGGACTTCCCAGGGCCAATGTGATTGGAGCCGATTGCGAACCCAAGATACAAGGTTCGAAAGGAATCAAATTGCAGCGAATCTCGTCTCCATTCTTCAAACCTTGGAGCGAAAGCGCATTCGAAGTTGAAGGCAGAGGAATTCCATTGAGGCTCCAAGAAAAAAGCGGGTTGGAACCGCCATTGACCGCCGTTGCTTGAAAGCTGCGAATTGGACCAACGTCAACCCCCATTCCGCGCCGGATGACAACATTTTGCAGCGTCGCATTCACCGAAGTCGTCCAAATATCTATCAGCAAAGGTTGCGGCGCGGGAACCAAGCTGGTATAAATCAAAACACCATTGTGGTAATACTTCACCTGCGTTCCTTCGTGCGCAATCGCGATTACATCTCCAGTCGCGTAGGTCCGCGTCCCGATCAAATTGCCAGACCCTGATTGCCTGATTTCCAAATTTCCAAGCTGTGTCAGGAGAATTCCATACTTGATACTCGACCATTGCGCATTGGCATCCACCTCGCTCAACCCCAATATTCTACGCGTATTGGTTTCAGCAACCGTGGATTCTACGCGGTATCCATCCGGCAGCTTTTGATACGATGAAACCCCTGCGTCATAATTGTTATATGTGGCATGTGTTACCTGATTGCCAGAGAGCGAGACCAACGTCGCCCGTTGCCAAATCGGCAGCAAAACAGAACCTTCACAGAAGGGATTGGATACGGCTGTGATGGAAACACTTGAGGATGTTGTTGTATTGGTCGTTGGGTAAAGTGTATTGGAATAGAGGCTAAAGCTGGGACTGCAATTCGGGGTATGAACCAGTCGAATTGAATCGCCATTCACGATCGGCTGTAGTCGTGTGAACGTCGGGCCAGTGTAGGGAAAAGTTTGCCCATTGTATTCCCAATGAAGGCTACCCGAGGAAATCGGAGCGGGTAGGTTCGCCGAGAATTCAGGATAGGTTCCCGTTTCTACATTGTTCAAAGTTCCGTTGGGATCGTCGAAATAAGCGCAGACCTTGAGTGGAAGGGTAGGTGCAACGGCACTCGAATAGATCAACGTGGTATTGTGGTAATATTTGACCTGTCCCCCGACAACCGCAATCATGATGCTGTCCCCCACGGCATAAGGAAGAAAGCCGGTGAGGTTAAGACTATTGTTTTGAGAAACATAAAGGGTCGCATTGTTACGCAAAACGATTGAATAATTCATCACAATCGGACAATTCTGCGGATTGTGCGAGATGCCAAAAGTCCGCCGTTTATTGGTTTCCAAGAGATAGGCCTTTGCAAAGCCACTGTTGCCAATGACATTCTGGGAGGTGGCGCAACCACCAAAGGAGGTCGATTGCAATGTTCCGCCGTTGGCCATCACCGCGTATCCTAGGTTCCAAAGGACGTCTTGGTCGGCGACTGGGGCACAAAGTATGGGATTGCCACTGATCGTGATGCCATTTACATTCGAAGATGGCGTAAGGGCTACGGCGGTATCTTGCACCGTACAGACTCCATCGCTGCAGGAAAGAAAGACTGACAACGAGGTTTGGCCTCCCGGCACTATTCTCACCGAATCGCTTCCATTCGGGGACACCATGGTTCCCCCTGAAACGCTCCAATTCTTCACAAAGCCAGACAGCGCATTGGATGAAAATGTCGCAGTATCTCCCGGACAAATGACCGCAGGCCCCGTGATCATGACATTGGCGATCTGTGTTGTCTTTTGTAAATTCACGCAACACAAGCCGCGGGTCATCGCAAGCTGTACCGTGACAGGCAGATGACTATTGGCCACGACAGCAACGGCGTTTGTACCTTGTCCCGATAAAATTGTACCATTGGTGACTCCCCAAGCCATGGTGGTACCTGGCACAGGGAAAGCAGAGTAGGTTGACGTCCGTCCCATACAGGAGAATGAGGGGCCCTGAATCTGCACATTGGCATTGGGGTTTGGAAGCACAATTACGGTCTTGGTGGTCATTGTGCCGCAAGCGGCCATTTCATACCCAACCTGAATGGTGTAAGTCCCCGGATTTGGCCAAACCAACCAACGATCGTTTTGGTTGGTCAGGCAGGTGGGTCCGGGGGCCACAATAGCTCCATTGTGCACCCAATGGACGATGTATGGCGTAATACCGACGCAGTTTTCCAACGACTGATAGCGTTGTGGGCAACCTCCAGCACATGCGGTATCAGGCCCTGTGACCCCATGTGATATCCAAACTGCTGGATCGACCCACACCGGCCTCCCGCCAGGGAACATCGTTTGGAGGTCAAATGTGCATCCTTGACCGTTGCTCACCGTAACGCTGATCCGAAATTGACAAGGATTGGTACCACTTGGACAGCCCGTCCAACGCACGACGATGGTCCTTGTCCCCTGTCCGGAAATAATGGTGCCGCCCCCCCAAGGCAATGTCCAATTCACAGTCCATCCGACCTGATAGTTCGTGAGGGTATAGGTCGCATCGGAAAACGAGGTATTCGTATAATTGCAGGGCTGGAAGTTTCCCGAAATGTCCGTTGTGCATTGGCCCAATGCCTCGCTGGAAATGCCCCAAGCAACCAAAAAAATTAGAAATACACGAAGGGAAAAGTTCATTCTAATGGATGTTTTGATTTGAATACCAAGCTAGAAAGAAGGGTTGAACTTTCCAACTGGAAATACAAAATCTCTTCCATGCATCCCTAGATTGCACGAGCATGGTAAACGGCTCAGGACTCCCACTCCTAATGGCCTTTTAGTGCCCGCGACTACTGATCCATCCAATGCGCGAACTGATTCCTCGAAGCCGATCATCTTCTGCTCAAAATAGAAACTACCGCACCACCATCACCTCCCCAACAAACGTCATCCCGAGCGGAGCCGAGGGACCTGTGCCTTTTTGCACCTTCACCACATACCAATACACCGTCTCCGGCAAAGCCGACCCGTTCTCCGGCCAATCATTCCCATACCCATCCGAAGCAAATACCAACGCCCCCCAACGGTCATAAATCGAAACCGAAACCGGCCCATTGAAGCTGCCCAAATCCAAGAAATCATTGATCCCGTCCCCATTGGGTGTCACGATATTTTGTTGGACGCAGCCGTCGGTGGTCAGGGCGACAGGGAAATATTGCGTCCGACAATTTTCAGAGATCAGGGTGTCGGATGTCACCGCGAGTGTGTACACAATGGGTGTCAGCGGCGCGACGGTGGTGGCGGAAACGTAGGGGTTCTGCAGACCCGTCACAGGCGACCAAGCGTAGCTGTACTCGCTCACATTGCCAACTCCCACTGTGAGAATCTCGTCGGGGCAAAACGTTTGGGAATTCTGCCAATTAGCTTCGTTGATCTAAGGATGCTGTAAATTCTGCTCCACGAAGGGAATCTCCACGCGCACCCACCCATTGTTCCGCAAAATTATTTACAATGAAACGCAACCCTCGCACGGGGCATTGGTCTTTCATCCGGAAAAAATATGCACTGCCCTATGAAAATACCATCCACCTTCCTTCCGCTAGGCATCGGACTGATGCTATTGGTCTTTCTATCAGCGGATGGGGGCAGGGCGTGCAGCGGATAGAAGTGGAAGGGGAGGGAGGCTCCGCGAAAACCACGTCACAAAACGGGTCTTTGCCACTGCCGGAGATGTCAGCCAAGGCAGTTTCGATAGTGACCCGGTCGGACCAAGCCAAATTCGTAGAAGGGCCTGCAGGAACGACTGCCTTGATCCCCGCCGATGCCTTTGTTTTTGAGGATGGATCCCCGGTAACCGGCACCGTGGAAATCAAGATGACCGAGGTGACACGCAAACAGGACCTGCTCCTTGGGCATCTACCCACCATTTCCAATGGCAAGATGCTCGTATCAGGTGGCGTCGTCAACATCGAGGCATATTCGGAAGGGAAAGCATTGAGAATGGGCCCGGGGAAGGCTGTTTTTATCCAGTTTCCGCGGGGCTATGAGGATGGAATGGAACTTTTCAGCGGTGTACCCGATGCCCAGGGCAATATGAATTGGGAACCTATGAAAGAGGATCAAAATGCAAAAACTACCATCGGTGAAGTGATGAAGGCGGCCGACATGGCGCCGAACGCAAGTTTGACCCCGCTCTACAACGTGAAACCATTCATGGAATATGGGCTTGCAGATTGGAAGACATTTACGTTTGAGGACAAAAAGCATACGGTACATGGCTACATTTACAAGACATTGGAGCAATATTACCCTTGCTTTGGCAATGATGCGGTGTATGTGGAGGTGCAGTTTGATGAGCAAGGCAGGCCGCTTTCGATCAAGCATTTGACGGGCAAAAACAATTGTTTCAAGCAAGCGATCGTGGAAATCCTGGCAACTGTGAGATGGGAAACAAATCAGCGAATCATAAGAAGCAAGACCATTTATTTCGAAGTGAAGCCGATCATTCGGGCGACAGGAAGCATCTATGGGAATGTATTCGTTTCGATCGTGGACAATCCAAATGTGCAACTCGATGCTGAAACCAAGGCAGCCTACCGCGCCATGAAAGAAACCCAAAGGGTGCAAATGGAAGCACAAAGGGCGCAAAGTTTCGCACGAGAAGCATTTGCCACGACACAACTTGGCTGGATCAATTGTGACCGATTTTACAATGCTACGCAAGTCGTGGATGTCTCCGTGGAATCAGCACAAGGTAATTTCCCGCACAATACGCATGCTTTCCTGGTGTTTGAAACGATGAACGCCGTCATGCCGGGCGATCTCCTCACCAATGGAACCATGGGCTTTTCCAAAATCCCTCCCGGCCTCAAAGCGAAAATCGTATCCATTTCCTATGACAAGTCCACGGGGGGTATACAGCTAGGCATTCTTCCAATCACGACCGAGGCTGGCAATGCTGGCAAGTTGAGCCTCCAAACGATTTCGGAGGAAGACTTGATGAAGGCGATGGCGGGCCTGTAGAGAATCGCCGTTTTGGATGGGCAGCGAGACATTATCGCGTTAGGGCAAAACAAACGACTCGAATCAATCCGTCTCTCATCGTGCCATATGCCATTGCGGAGGCAGCAAAGTAGAATATCCGACTAATCAGCAAGAACATAGAGCAATTCAAAATTCTAATTAACCTCAGTTCTAGATTGACATTCTGCACATTTTATCAAGGAAAAAATCATACATAATTGATATTCAACGGCCCTGTGTAGGGACAGGTCGCGACCTGTCCCTACACAGGGCAACAAAACGCTGGCTACCACGCAAATTCATCAGAATGATTGGCGATGACATCTAATTGCATTGATTATCAATGTCTTTGGAATCAGCTAATCCGGAACTGAGGTTAATTACTCCAACAACTCAGCAATACGAAAGAAAAACCGATTTTTACACTCTCCACGCTCCACAACTCAGCACAACGCTGATCAAAGTGGATTGCTACGAACTTACAGATGCTTCGCTTCGCTCAGCATGACGAGGGGGCTACGCTCAGCATGACCATGAAAACTCTGCTCTCTGCCCTCAAAAACTCAGTCCCGCCGAACCGCCACCATCAACATATGCGTCTCCGGAAATGCCATTTCCACCAATCCCTCGCCCGTTTCCTCGTACAAAGCGACCGTTCCTTTGTAGCGGTTGTTGATCAGCCATTGATTGGGGTAGGCATGTGAGGCCGGATCGATTTGGAAGCCGGCATTTTCCAGTTCTTGGCGCCATTCTGCGAAGTTCCAGTAGCAAAACCGCTCGTGCATTTCGCTGTGCCAATTGTCGGCATAGTCTTTTTTGGAGATGAATTCCATGGCATCGCCCAAGGTCATTTTGGCGAGACGTTTCCCGTCCTTTTCTTCCCATTCGAAGTGGATGCCGTCTCCTTCCGTTGCTCTGAATTCCCTGACGAAGCGCAAAAATCTACCGTAAGTCGACGTGGCGCGAAGGATTTCCTTGCTCTGTGGGTGGCCAAGCAGGTTTTCGCCGGTGTCGGGTTGGCCATCTTGGTCGTGCAGCCACAGCAAGACGAGTTTGTCCTTGTCCGCCGGACCGACCACATCGCGATTGATCCATACGCCGCCGGGTACCAATTCGGCATAGCGGTTTTGGATGAAGCGCAGGAGGTCTTCGCGGCCACCGTAGGATTCGATTTCGTGGGTGAGCGAACCGGTATGGACGGTATTCATGGAATTCGCTTCGAAGCAAAGGCCTTCCACGGCATTCTTCTGGGCAAAAAACACGAAGGGATTGGCGAATTCCTTGTTTTCCTTGCGCTGAAGGCAGATTTGGTACAAGGCCCGGGCGATTTCGATGCCGACAAAGTCGGATTCGCGCAAGCGCTCGTCCTTGCAGCCCAGCAAAATCCACGAACCCACGGCGCAGCCGATGTCGCCGATCCTGCCCGGTCGGATATGCGGCGCGGTTTCCTTGAATTTCAAGTCCGCAATTTCATCCATTTGCCGAACGTAACTGCCATAATCGCGCGTTTCGGTCAGGTCGCCGTCGCCGCCGATCATGTCGTCAGAATAGAGACGCTTCACCTTTTCGCCGATGCCGTAGGTTTTCCAGATCAGGAACGAACTCGTGCATCGGATCGACTATTTCAAGTTTACGCGCCAATCGCCCTTGTCGGCCGCCACAGCTTCGACGATTTGCCAAGGGGATAACGCCCTCAAATCCTGCACGGTGCCCGGAACCAATTCGATGGGCAAGATCTTGAATCCGAGGGCGGCATAGCTGTGGCGAACAGGGGAGGAGCAGGCGACGATACAGTTTTGGGGCGTCAAGTTGAGTTGGCCTTCGCTTTCGTGTTTGATCTTTTTAAGGGTGTATTCAGCGAAGTTGGCGAGGTTGCCGACGTCGTCAATCCCAAAAACGAAGGAAGGCACCGGCAATTCCTGCGAAAAATCCAGCAAGGCCATGGCCCGCAAGTAAAACGGGGTCGGATTGCGGCGGGTATTGCTGTGATTCGCCGAAGTCACCGCCCAAACCACGCCCGTAACCGGCTCCCTGACAGATAGAATGTTGCCATCCGCGTCCGGTTCGCCCACAAGGCCATTCACCGCAATGCGATTCAAATAGTTGAATTGATATTTGGTCAAACAATGATGGCGGCCGGGAATGAGAAGGAACATCTAAGTGAAAAGTGAAAAAGTGAAAAAATAGTTAGCAGTGAGAAAGTAGCAGTTAGCAGTGCGATTGGCGCTGAAAGCGACATTCAAAAACTGCTAACTGCTAACTGCTAACTGCTAACTGCTAACTGCTAACTGCTAACTGCTAACTGCTAACTGCTAACTGCGAAAGCTCGGCGTCTTCTTCATCACCGCGGCCATTCCGGCGGCGCTGAGGTCCTCGGAGAGGATCATGGCAGCGTTCCAGAGCGCGATGTGGTTGAGGCCTTCCGTGACGCTGTGGTCGCGGGCATGGAGCAACACCTGCTTGGTACCGCGAATCGACAGCGGGGATTTGCTGGCAATCTGCGCAGCGATTTGCCGAACGGTTTCGAGCATGGCCTCCTTCGTTTCGAAGCTGCGGTTGACGAGCCCGATCTTTTCTGCCTCTGTAGCACCAACATTGCGTCCCGTGTAAGCGAGTTCATTGACGAGTCCCGGCGAAATCAGTTTGGGGAGACGCTGCAGCGTGCCGAGGTCGGCGACCATGCCCAAATCGATTTCCTTGATGCAGAAGTATGCGTCGGCCGCGCAGTAGCGCATGTCGCAAGCAACCGCGAGGTCGAGCGCGCCCCCGATACATCCGCCGTGGATGGCCGCCAAAACCGGCTTGCGGCATTCTTCGACGGCATTCATCGGAGCCTGCAACTGCTTCACGAGGTCGATAATCTTCTCACGTTTGCGGCCGTCGCAGCTTTCGGCGGTTTTGTCGCCGATGCTGAGCAACAGCTCGAGGTCAATGCCGGCGCTGAAGTGTTTGCCATTGCCCGAAAGGATGATCACGCGCACCGCATCGTTGCGGTCCAGTTCGGCAAATGCCGTCTGTATTTCGCGGAAGCCCGTCTCCGTAAAGGCATTGGCCTTGTCGGGACGGTTGAGCGTGACCTCGGCGACATGGTCGGCGATGGTGATTTGGAGGAATTCGTACTGCATTCTTTTAGGATCAGCCTCCAAGATAAGCAGCTTCCGACTCCTGAAAAAATCAACGGAAAGTCAGGACAATTTCGGTGACCATCTTCGCACCGGACTTGTCGAGGGAGATTACGCCGGCTTGGGCATTCGAATCGCTTTTTAATTCGGCTACGGCATTCATTTTGGTGGCAATTTCCTTGACAAGATACAGGCCCAAACCGGCGCCTTTGGACGCATTGTTGCCCCGGTAAAACATCTCCCAAACCTTGGCCTGTTGATCGGCCGCGATGCCAATGCCGTCATCTTCAACTTTCAAGATCCATTTGGGTCCGTCTTTTTTTGCGGAGACCACAACAGTCCCTTTTGCATCCTTCCTCCGAAAATCAATGGCATTCTGCACCAGCTGCCGCAAGGCTGTTTTAAGCAAAATCGGATCCGCCTGAATGCCATTCGCTTGATCAAAATCCGTGGAAAGGGTGATTTGGTCAAAGCCAGGCCTTTGCGACACTTGCGTCAGGACTTCGTCCCAAAGCTTTTGCCAGTCAATGATTTGCGGTTGTGGAGCCCGGTCATCGACTTCGACCTTGTCGATCAGTTGCTGCAAAACGCCATCGAGCTGTCTTGCTTTGTCCCCGATCAATCCGACGTAGGATTTCTGTTCTTCAGCGGATTGCGCCACATTGACCAAGCCGTGGATGCTTGTCAGCGGACCCTTCAAGTCGTGCGAGCTTCGGTAAATAAAGGTGCTCAGCGTTTTGCTTGCACGTTCTTTCTCCGCGACTTCAGCTTTGAGCTTTTCATTGGTCGCCTGCAATTCGGTGGTACGTTGGGCGACTTTTTGTTCGAGGATGGCATTCACCTGCTTTTTTTCGCGGTACCTTCTGGAAACGACGAATCCGAATCCGCCCAAAAGCAAGATTCCCAAGCCCATCGACCAATTCACGATGCGCTGCCGTTTCAGTTGGGCGTCCTTTTGGAGGATGGTTGTTTCCTGTTCGAATGCATCCTCCCGTTCCTGCTGTTCCACACGGTAGGCAAGTTCCATGGCCGCACTTTCCCCGACAAGCTGTTGTTTATGAAGCGTATCGTATTCTGCAAAAGCGATTTCGCCCCATTTGACGGCCTTTTCAAATTGGCCTTGTTTTTTGAAATGGCTACGCAGGTTATCTGCCGAGATCGATTTGACATAGTGGTATTTGGCGGAATCGGCCGTAGCAAAGGCGAGCAGGAGATAATATTCGGCACTGTCGGGCTTGCCTTGAAGCAGAAAGGTCTCCCCAATGTTGTGCATGTCGCGGCTCATTTCCTGTTTGAGTCCCATTTGCCGGTGCAAAACCAGCGCCTCCATGTTGATGCTCCGAGCCAGATCATATTGTTTCAAGCGTCCGTAGGCATTCCCCAAATTTCCGAGGTAGATGGCCTGATCGTAAGGAGTGCCGCCATTGGCCAGGCTGTCCAAGGCAAGTTGATAATAGCGCAAGGACTCCTTGGGATTGTTGAGAGCATCATACAGGTTGCCAAGACCGTTGTAAATTCCCGAAATCCCCTTGAAATAGCCGATTCGTTGCCGAATCGCCAATGCCATTTCCTGTTCTTTGCGGGATTGCACATAGTCACCCTTGTTGAGGTAAATGATGGCAATGTTACTGTGCATGTTGGAAATCCATTTCTCATCCTTGGCTTGCTCAAATAGTTTCAGCGCCTTCAGGTAGTGAATCATCGCCTTGTCGTTCAAACCGGAATTTTTGTAGCAATTGGCCAGCAGGTTGTTTGCTTTTGCTGCGCGCACCGTATCCTGCAATGAATCAGCGAGTTGGATGCACGCTTTCGAATGTTTCAGTCCTTCGCCGCCCGGGTCCGTGTAGACAAAATTCGCTGCTAACTTGTATTCGGTGTCAAAATAGGAAGTGTCCCTGAGCTGGGCTGTGGCAAGTGCCTGCGTGAGACTGTCCACCACGCGCGGATCTTGGGCTTGCAAAACGTTCACCAGCAGCGAAAAAAGGAAGAAAAATGTGAACCTTGACTTCATACAAACATTCGGGTTGCAACCGTCAAACGAGAGTTTCTCCTGACTTGGATGCCAAAGGTGGGAAATCTTCACAAAAAAACAGGGGGCCCTATTGTCGCATCAGAGCATTTTCTTGATTGAATCAGCTGAATGACAATGTGGTTTTTGAATATGCTTATTCGGACCTACCAGTGAAAATTTTCACAAAAAAAAAAAGTCCCCTTTATTTAAGGGGGCAACCCCCCAGGAGGCGGGGCCCGGGCAAACCCCCCCCCCAAAAAAAGGGGAACCCCCCCCCCCCCCCCAACCCCGACCCAGGGAAGGGAAAACCCCCCCCCCCCCCCGAAGAAAACAAACACCCCAAACCCCCCCCCAAAACCCCCCCCCCGGCCGAGAACCCAAGAAAAAAAAGAAGAAAAAAAAGGACCCAAAGGGACCCCGCCCCCCCGGGCCCCCGGCGGGGAGGGGCGGGGGGCCCCGCCCCGGCCGGGGCCCCGGGGGGGGGGGCCGGCGGGGCCCCGGGGGGGGGGGTTGCCCCCCCCCCCGGTTTCGGCCCTTTGTTTTTTTTTTCCTGGTTGTTTAAAAGCTGATTCGAAAGCGTGGCAGTCATTCGTGTTGACGGTTAGGCCCTCCGGGCCATCAAAGCATCACTTGCAAGCATCCCGACAAGCATATTCCAAGATTCCACCGCCTATGTCTGGAAACATGGTTCATCGATAGCGAGATGCGCTCAAGACATTGAAATGGGGCCAAAAAACCATTCACCTGTTTCCCGCAAATTCCCATGCTTTTTTGTACTTTCGCAACCGTATTGAATGCCGAATTTTAGATGATCAAAAGCACCAGATTCTATTTTCTCTTTTTGTTCCTTTTTGTCGCATTTGCCACGGTTTCCGCACAACCCAAGGACAATGAGGCCATCAAAAAGATGATCGCAGCCTACAAGCTGGACATGCGCGGGCCTTACAAGGACATCCGTTGGTACTGTGCCGACGGGAGTTATGCCGAACCCAAAGTAGGATGCGCCGAGCAAAACAAAAACAACCTGCAGCGGGCACGGTACAAAGATGAGGTAGAGGCCTTGGCCAAAACCAACCACGTGTACCTCGGGCAAATCCTCGCCAAAACCGGCAAGGTAGAGTTCTGGGATGCCGATTTCAGACAATCCCGCCTCAAACAATATCAAATTGAGCGCTTTTTGATGAATGCCGACGATGGCTGGGTCAACCGCCGCGGACAATACTATAGAGGTGCAACCCAAGCCGAGGACGAAGAAGCCTGGGGGATCGCATTCTTCGAATGGTTGCTCGCCAAGGACGATGTGGTGAAGCAGAATTTTTTCCTCCTTCGTCAGGCAGCAAAAGACATTCCCCACCAAGGTGACGACAGCAAAACCCAGAACATCCGGGCCGTTTCCCGCGTTTTGGGCGACGAATACGGCCCCTTCATGGACATTCGCATCAAGATTCACAATCAGCCCGAGGCCACCGACATCGCCTTGGTGCGCGATTTCCAAGCCAAGCACCGCGCCAAATTGAGCGCAGGCCAAAATGCACAGTTCGCCACATTGCTCAAGGACATGGAAACCGTGTTTGCCCCGGTTCAATTGACTTCCTTGGAAAAGTATCTGGCAAAAATGCCCGCCGAATCCCCTTTGCGCAAGACCATTGCGGACTTCATAGTAGCCCAAGGCAAGACCGAAGCCGGCGCAGCGCGCGCCACCGCATTCTCCGAAATGATGTGGAAAATCCGCATCGAACTGCTCAACGAGACCAAACCACGGGCACGCTTGGCCCTGCTCGACCTCTCCAACCAACTTGAAAGCATCCTCTTCCGCGAAGCCGCAGCTTGGGAAACCAAAACCGTGCGCGAGGAACTTGAAAAGGTCTATGCACTCAGTTGGGCAGCTGCAGCGGGCGGCTTCCTCGAACGGTGGGAGTGGGAGGGAACCGAATTTTTGATCCGTCCGCCCAAAAAAGAGGGGATTTCCCTCGGCGAATTGAACCGCTACGCAGACGTCTCCCGCAGCCATGTTGAATGGGCGACGGGCATGGGACGCGGTGTGTACAATGAAACGATGAATTTGGTGGGCGGATTTGAGCCACTCGCCTTTGGATTTTTGGACGACCGCATCCGGGGCTCGGTGCTGCTGCATTTGGGAATGAGTGTCGGTAAATTGGGTGATTTTGTTGCCCGCGAAGCGAAATTCAGCAATCAGGTGATGGATATCCCCGAACAGAGCCGCATGCGTGGCGTGAATCCGGGCTATGCCAAGGGACAGTTGGTCGTCGCCATGGGCGATGAAAACGAAGTCGTCGTGACCAACGATAAAATTTATGCATTCAACCGTCCGCCAGCTGATTTGAAGCCATTGGCAGGAATCATGACCGTGACCGAAGGCAATATCGTTTCCCACGTGCAATTGCTCGCCCGCAACCTTGGGATTCCCAACGCCGTGTTGAGCCTTCAAAATCTGGAAGCATTGCAGAAATACGACGGTCAAATGGTGTTTTTCGCTGTTTCCAACGAAGGCACGGTGATCATGAAGCATGTGGACAAAATGACCGAAGAGGAGAAAAAGCTATTCGAAGTCAAGAAACGCAAAGAAGAGCGAATCACTGTTCCTGTGGAGCGCATCAACTTGCTTCAAACCAAAGTGGTCAATCTCAGCGAACTGCGTGCAGGCGATTCAGGCAAACTTTGTGGTCCAAAAGCAGCCAATCTTGGGCAGCTCAAAAACATGTTCCCGGATCATGTTGTCGATGGTTTTGTGATTCCATTCGGCATTTTCAGGGCCCACTTGGATCAGAAAATGAACGGCAAAACGGAAACTTACTGGGAATTTGTCAACCGCATCTTTGATACGGCGAGCGCCATGCGGGACACCGGAAAGTCGGAAGGAGAAATCGAAACCTATACCTTGGATGGTTTGGCCAAATTGCGGGAGCAAATCATGCAAATGCCGCTGCTACCTGAGTTTGTCCAGGACATGAAGGATTGTTTCAAGGAAGTCCTCCATGCTGAAATGGGCAAAATTCCGGTCTTTTTACGCAGCGACACCAATATGGAAGACCTCAAGGACTTCACGGGTGCGGGTTTGAACAAAACGATTTTTAATGCTGTCGAGGTCGACAAGATTTTGATGGGAATCCGCGAAGTTTGGGCATCGCCCTATACCGAGCGCAGCTACAAATGGCGCCAAAAATACCTGAATGACCCTGAGAATGTATTCCCGTCAATTTTGGTAATTCCAAGTGTTGATGTCGAATATTCAGGGGTGATGGTGACCAAGGGCATTCAAAACGACAATCCGGAGGACATCACCATCGCATTCAGTCGCGGAGCAGGTGGCGCAGTGGATGGTCAGGCTGCCGAATCGTTTTTGCTGCGCGCCAATGGTGGCACGACCTTGATTTCGCCGGCAAGAGAGCCCTATTGCAATACCTTGCCCGTCACCGGCGGTACGGGAAAGCAGATGCTGACCTTCGAGCGCCCTGTGTTGAAGACCAAAAATCTGAAGGCCTTGCGCGAAATGGCAGCACAGATCAAAGCCAAAATGGCCACCGCTGAAAACGTCGAAAGCAAAGGTCCTTGGGACATCGAACTCGGCTTCAAGGAAGACAAAATATGGCTGTTCCAGGTTCGACCCTTCGTGGAGAACAAAAATGCCTTGGCCAACGACTACCTCCGCAGCATCACCCCGGTGATGCCCGATTCCAAATTGATTCCCCTCAATGCGACCTTTTAAGATGAAAGCGACCAAAACCCTACTGTTTTTCTTGGCCTTCACATTGGTCACTGGTTTTATCCAGACTTCGTCGGCCTACCCGATCGATGGCTACAAGTATTCTGGCATCAGGCGGCTTGCGCGCGTGCAAGACATCGTTGACGGATTGCTTCCCAAGGAAAAAGCCCTGCTGAAAGGGCAGATGAAGTCGATCAACGACATCAAACTCAATCTGCTCGGCCCAAAAGGCGACAGTTTGGTGGCCCTGCCACCTGTTGATTCTGCCCTGCAAAAAGCGATCAATGCCTTGTTTGGTGGCCTTTCTTCGGCGTACTCGATTGCGGTGTTGGATATTTCACCGGGCCGCCCGATCCGCTACGCGCAGCGCAAGGAATTGGCAGGCTATCAGCCGGGTTCCGTAGGCAAGTTGGCGGTGATTGCCGGTCTTTTCTGCGAATTGAAGGAGATTTATCCGGAATCTTATGAAAAGCGCCTCGAATTGATCAAAACCAAAGTGGTCCGCGGTGGCCAATGGGCCATGTCAGATGAGCATACCGTGCCCATTTACAATCCGACGACCAAAAAATTCCTGAAGCGCACCGTCATTCCAAGCGACACCTTTTCCGTGTTGGAATGGGCCGACCATATGATTTCGGTAAGCAACAATGGTGCTGCTGCCGTGGTATGGCGTGAAGCGATGTTGATGCGGGTTTTTGGTAAGGATTATCCGACCTTGACGGAGGCACAGGCCACGGAGTATTTCAGCAAGACCCCTAAAAGTCAACTGACGGATATCGCCATCGGCGTCGTCAACGATCCGCTGCAAAGTTTGGGCATCAGCCGCGATGAATGGCGTTTGGGGACCCTCTTCACGCGCGGTGCAGGCAGCTACGTTCCTGCGCGGGGCGGAAGTACAGGTACCCCATTCGGTCTGATGAAATACCTCGTCGCCATGGAACGCGGCAAAATCGTCGATCCGGAATCGAGTCTGGAAATCAAGCGGCTCATGTACAGCACGGATCGTCGCATTCGCTACGCCTCCTCCAAGGATCTTGCCAATGCGGCGGTCTATTTCAAGTCGGGCAGCCTTTATAAATGCAAACCCGAGGAGGGATTCTCCTGCGGAAAATACAAAGGCAACGTCGACAATTACATGAACTCCGTCGCCATCGTCGAGCATGGCGACAGCTTGGTGTACATGGTCGCGCTCATGTCCAACGTCCTGCGTAAAAACTCCGGTACTGATCACATGATCCTGGCTGGGAGGATTGAAAAGGTGATCCGGGGGCTTTGAGGAAAATGCTTATCGGGATGATTGCCAGCAAGCCCGTTACCACGTTTTCGATTCCAAAATGGCACGAAGGGCATGAATTTCCTTAGATGCATAACGGGAACTTGGCAAGTGAATCCGTGACCATGTTTTCGATTTGTAATGGCCCGGAGGGCCATCCAAAGCAAAAATGAGACTGCTATTGGTAAAGGTTCAGACAGGCATATTTTATTATTAAAAGCATTTGTGCTCCTCTACTTGGCCTGTTGGGCTTGCAACGATTTTTGGTACGGAAGACAATGCCATCAACCTCTCGATGAACACCCTTGATTCAAATGGAGTGTTGAACGGAAGCGGAAGCGTAACGCTGACGAGGCAATAACCTGAAGTTCCGAAGTTGGATGTGAGTGGGTTTTAAGTTCTTCCCGTTTTTGCGCCTAACCCATCACTTTCAACGCCAAGCCGCGCCACAAGATGGATGCTCGTGATGCTGAAAGCGAACTTTTCAATTGCGTTAAATGCAGCCTAGTCAATTGATTGCATTCCCTGCTTCGGATTTCCTTACAATTCGTCTCCTTTTTCTCCGTCAAGCCAACGCGACATCATCACGTGTTCTGAAGGGGATTGATGATCGCCACCTGCCAACACGTCCAAAAACCTGTCCCAGAGATTTTTCTTCTTGCTGAATTCCTTCTTGAAATTGCGCAGTGCTGCGAGGTAGTCTTTTTCATATTGATCCGCTTCGGCCAAACTGAAGTTCTCCGGAATATGCTCGACCATAATTTGCGTCACTTGATCGAGTTCCTCAGGCGAAAACCGTTCGATCATTTTTAGCTCAATACGACAGGCATGTCCATAAGCAACGATCAGGGGAAGAACCTTTGCTTCAAAATTGCAGATGTTTTGCTTCCAATTCAATTGGGAATCGGGAGGCAAAATTTCTTGTCCCATTGCCTCCAAACGCGCGTAGGCGGCTCTGAGATTGTTCAATTGCAGTTCAAATGTCTGCCACAAGGCGGAAGAATCTGAGCGTTCTCGTTGCGCGGTTTTTTGCTTCAGCGTTGTCAAAACGACGTTGACGGCTACGACGGCTGCATTAAAATCCTTCAAGGCATCCTGCCATTTCCACAACTGCGTTGCATCGCAATTGGCTTCCCCCAATACCAAGGATTGGACGTTCAGCTTGTCAGTTTCGCTTTCGATCTCAATGATTTCGGAGTAATGCTGTTCTAAAATCGAATTAAAATTGCGCAGCGACAAAATTGCCTTCAGTTCGGGATTCTGATGAATATTCCCCACGTTGTTGATTGTCGACAACACTTTTTCATTGGTAGCTTCTGTTTTAATCGTTTCCATTCTTGACTCCGAATTTCTGTTTTAACTTTTTCAAATCTGACTTTTCCAGACAAGAATCGCATTACAGAAATACGCCTTCCCGTTGCATATCTCACAGCATTCACTTCACAGCAACGGCCTGTACCATTGCCGAATTGATAGGCAAGCGATTCGGTAGGCTCGGCATCATGGTGATGGAATGCGTTTACAATCATTTCCAAGCCTATGCTTGCCTTCTTTGCCGAATTGTGAGCGTCACGAAGTCTAAATTGCTTCGCGCTTGCAACCTGTGAAGCGTTGGAATCGATCGAAGGGATTGGAGGATGACAACAAATTCAAGCCCTACGGGCATGCCCCACACTATACTTTACCGGGGATTGGATTATTCTAAATGCTTGTCGGGAACTTTGCCAGTAGCAATCTGATTTGTGCTTTGGATGGCCCGGAGGGCCTAATTCTACTTTGTTAAGTTCCATAATGACCAATTTGTGTGCACTAAAGTATCTGAGAGTGAGCAGATTGTGAGTATCTATGTGCATAAGTGAACGCCTGATTTGCTTGCGAATGGTAGCCAATTTCACGAACTTGTTCCTCAGGATAGTACCCGAAGCGAGAGTGTTGTAAAATTTTAAAACACTCTCAGTCAAGGGGTTAAAATGTCAAAACGACTATGAGTACAGGAGAAAACACTTTCGGCCCCTCAAGGCCGGTTTGGATGGGCACCTGAACCGTTCCGCGAGAGCCTTTGCTCGTACGCATGACACGTCCGACTGGCCGCCGATTATATCGAGGGCCTGATCAAGGCCGAACGCGGCAAGCGAAACATGGAGAGGATGGCCGAGGAATTACCCAACCCAAATTATCAGGCGACCCAGCAATTCGTCACCGACTCGCCATGGGATTCCTTTGCGGTGTTCAAGCTGATCGGCCAGCAGGCATCGCAAATCCTGAACGAGATGGCGGGAAGACACGATGCTGCTGATCGATGAGACGGGCTTCCTGAAGAAGGGTGACGCATCGGTGGGTGTTTCCCGCCAATATTCGGGTACTGCGGGCAAGGTGGACAACTGTCAGGTCGCTGTCTTTGCATCGCTTGTCAATGCCCTCGGCGAAGCCTGCCTGATCGACACGCGGCTTTATCTGCCCAAGGTTTGGGCAGACGACGAAGCGGTGCATCCAGGCAGGAATCCCCGGGTGGCACCGGATGTGCATGACCAAGCCGCAGTTGGCGCTGGAGATGATTTGCGAGGCCAAGGCGCGGGCGTAGAGTTCGGGTGCATCGGCGGGGACGGCCTCTACGGGGACAATTCGGAGCTTTGCATGGCAATTGCAGAGATCGGGGAGACCTTCCTGTTCGACGTGCACTCCGACCAGCTCATTTGGCTTGCGCGCCCTGAGTCCCGCCAGGCAGGGGCCATGCGGGTTGACGCGTATGCGGCTTCGCTCGCCCAGGGCAATGGATCGAGGTGTTCGTGCGTGACACCGCCAAGGGGCCGCTCAGGGCGTGGGCGCATGCCACGACCGCTTGGATATGGCCTCCAGACGCCGTGGAGCCATTCCAATGGACACTCATATTGCGCAATACGCCGGGCGAGGACGCCATCAAATATGCCCTCACAAATGCTCCGGAGGGCACGCTCACACTCCAGCGAATGGTCTTCATGCAAGCCCAGCGCTATTGGATCGAGCGGTGTTTCCAAGACGCCAAAAGCGAGATGGGGTTGGCCGATTACCAGGTCCGCAAGTGGCAGGCATGGTACCACCACATGGCCTTAGTCGTGATGGGCATGCTCTTCTTGCTCAAGGAGCGCATCTTTTTCCAGCGCGAACACCCACTGCTGAGCATGCGCGACCTCAGGCTGCTGATGCAAGCATTGCTCGATGATAATCATGGATTATTCGAACGTCGGTACGAGCAGATGGAGCAAAGGCACAAACAAAGACAAAAGGATATCGACCGACGGCGAAGGCTGAGAACCTAATGTCACAAAGTAGAACTAAACAACAATAGCCGTGGACGCCGTGTGCCGCGAAGCGGTGAAGTCCATGGTTGATGGCCCCACCACCTGGTTCCTCCGCCAGCCCCGCCCAAGGCGGGGCTGGCGGAGGATCAAATCATTGGTGCATCCAACCCCGGACTTCATCCGGGGCTATCGAAATTCAGGCCCTCCGGGCCAGGTACAAATGGAAAACATGGTTTGGTACATACTGGTAAAGTTCCCGATAAGCATAATTCTCAATTAGCTTCGCTGAACCCTTCGGATTTCTCAACTCTCAACTCTCAACTCTCCATTCTCAATTCTCAATTCTCAATTCTCAATTCTCAATTCTCAATTCTCAATTCTCAATTCTCAATTCTCAATTCTCAATTCTCAATTCTCAATTCTCAATTCACTCGCATAAGCATGAATCTGCATCTGATCGTGCGAAGAGGAGTAGTCCTTGAGCAGCGGCATGAATTTCTGATCATGGGTATGGCCGATCAAATAGAGTACGGCCATCTTGAGCTTGACGTCCTTTCCGAGGAGCAAGGTTTCGTAACAGGCATATTCGTCGGGGATGCGGATGTCGAGATTTTGAATGGCTTCCTCGGTAATGCCATCGAGCAAGGCGGTTTCCAGCACCGGAATCAGCATTTTTTTCAGGCTTCCGTCAAGCAGATTCTCCAGAAATTCGACGGCATTGATGCGGAGGTCGGGTTTGTTGCTTTGCAGGCCTTCGTAGATCGGCAGGATGTCTTCTGTAGGATATTTGAGGCCGAGGAGGCGGAAAATGCGCTCCAAATTGCCGTCCATCCTTGCTTCAAGTAGCTTAAGCAGGGCTTCGCGCGCCACGTCTTCTGCGGTTTCCTCAGGTGTGAGCACATGCATCAGCGACTCCGCCCGCAATTTTTTCTGCGAATACAGCACGGACAAGGTGCTTTGGTAGAGTTTGACTTCCTCCAAAATCCGTTGCATGATCGCCTTTTTCTGGAAGCGCAAGTGCGGATGGTTGATCCGCATGTTATTCAACGACCGCAATGCCTCAATATGCACTGTCGGGTCTTCGTGGTCAAGCAAATCCAATACGCAATCCACGGAGGCTTGGGAATCAATGCGCTCCAAAACGGAAGGAACCAAACGCACAACATCGGGGCGGGTGCCCGGCTCTTTGATCAGCTGCGAAATCGGTTCGACGATACCATGTCCATAGTGCAGCAATGCCGTCCGTGCATTGGAAAAGTACCGTTCATCGGCCAACATTTCCAGCAACGGAGGCACAAATGACAGGTGCAAGGTTTTGCCCGCTGCCTCAATCGCTGTGTTGACAATCATCGGATCCGGATCGTGAAAGGCACTTTCGATCACAAAAAACAGCCGCATGCAGCTCGCCTGACCGATCGCCTTGAGCAAGTCGCTGCGCATCAGGTTGAACTTTTCGGGATCGTCTTCCTCTACGATTTCCTCCAGCCTTTCATTGAGGCGTTGCTCCAACGCAAAACGCTGCTTCAAGCCTGGGTTGTCGCGGGTTTCCTTGGCCAATCCGACCAAGGCAGCCCCACTGACGCGGTAGTCTTCATCCCGCAAGTAGCGCTCCATGCGCTGATAGCGGTCATCCCGGCTATGTTCCAGCAAATATTCAAAGGCGCTGATTTTGACGCTTTCATCGTCGTCCTGAATCAACGGTTCGACCTCCTCAATCACGGGGTCATTTTTATAGAAGTACAATGCCCGAAGTGCTTCCGAACGGATGCGCGGTGACGGATGGTGCAAGAGGCTGCGAATATGCCCAAAGAAGCGTTTGTCCTGCAATTCACCGACCTTGCGCAACACAAATACAATTTGACCTTCGTCGCCGGATTCCAACACACGCATCAAACCGCCCAAGACCGATTCATGTCCCGGATCGGGGGTGGCCGGCGTGGCGGTTTCCTGACTTTCGCCCATCCGGAGTTTAAAGGACCGGATGTATTCTCTGCGAATCAAATAGGCAAAGTACATCCAAACGGCAATCAAGGCGATGATAATCAGGCAGATGGCCCTCGTATCCAGATCAAGGCCGATCACGATGAAAATCAAAATCAAACCCGCGATGCCGGATGCAAAACAGTCGATGAAAACGTCGATAAACGACTTTGTGCGGTTTTTGATGTCCGTCGGAATGGGCAAGGCGAGCAATTCGGTGGCGGACTTGTTGATGGATTGTTTGAGGCTGCCATCGGCGATACGGATCAGAATTGCGGCCCAAAGCGCCGGAAACATCAGCAGCAGAATGGCACCCACCAAAATGCCCGCGGGCAGCAGGAAAAGCGATGTGCCCACCCCAAAAACGCCCACCACGCGGTGCGTGATAAACAACTGCACGAGCAACGAGATGATGCTCAGCGTGGAAAGCCAAAATCCGAAGAAGGAGGTCAACTCCTCGGAGTCGGTAAAATGTTCGGAAGCTACTGCTGTATATTGGTATTCAACGAGTTTGGCGACGATTACGCTCACGCCGATGATGATGGCCAGGTAGGTGAGGTGCCGCGAATGGAGGATCAGCAAAATCGGATGTTCCTGAATGCCGCCCATGCGTTTCTTTTGCTGGATATGCTGCTGCATCGGCGCGACCGATTCGGCCCAGATATGGCGTGTGATCGGAATGCAGAGTGCAAGCAAACCTGCAGCCACAAAAAGCAGGGATTCGCTCGTCATAAAAGTTGCCAAGGCCGAAGCGAGGTAGCCCCCAAAGATGCCGCCGGCAATTGCGCCTGCACCGATAAACCCAAAGAGGCGTTTTGCCTCCCGCGCATTGAAAACGATATTCGCCAGAATCCAGAATTGCGAGGTGCAGAGCAGGGCAAAAATCGTCATCCAGATGTAGAAAACGTACACCGCCCAACTCGTCCAGACGTCAAAAATCAGGAACGTAGCAAGGATCGCCATCATGACAACGGAACCGACCAAGGTCGCAACGATGATCTTGTTGAATGCCAATCTTGCCAAAACCCTTGAATACACGGTCGAGATGATCGCCGCCGGAATGGCCGCAATCACAAATGCCAAGGGCAGACTCTCCTTCCCGTAGGTCGTCACGAACAAAGCCTGTACCGTGGACTTCACGATGAGCAAGGTCGAGATGATCAAGAAAATGTTCAGCTGCATCAGCAAGGCACGCTTCATTTCCCCTTCGCGCAAGTCGAAGGTTTTTCGCAGGAAATAGCGGAGTGCCTCTTGGTAAATGGTCATGGTGTAGGCTATGCCGGCAGAATGGGGTTTTGGATATGTTTGGGAGGGATCATCAGGCGCCGGGGATATGAAGTACAAACTCGATGACATTGACCAAGTCGCGCAGAATCTGTTCACCGTCAGGGTCCTCGATCAAGCCGACCAAGATGTAGCGCCTTCGCGGGCCCCAAACCAGGATCGAATCCGAATGAAAGTTTTCCCAGGATCCGGACTTGCGAAAAAGCTTGGCCTGCGGCGTTTTTTGATCTAAAGTATTGACAAACTTGTGGTGCAATGCCGGATCGACCATGATGTCCAGCATTTGTTTGGAGCGTTTGTAGTTGACCAGTTTACCGTTGATGAGCATGTAGTAGAAGCGGCAAACCTGTGTTGCGCTTGCCGCATGGGTCAGCCCTTTGAGCGGATCAGGATACCGCCGGCCATCGGAGGCGTAACGTTTGCCCACCCACAAACCACCGCCACAAGCATGGTCGTAGAGTTTGTACCGCGGGTCGCAAAGCACCTTTTCGATACGCTCGTAGGTCAAGCGGTCGATCATGCGCGTACTTGCTTCGTTGTCGCTATGGCTGATCATGAGCCGGAGATCTTCCAGAACTTCCTTGGATTCAGGGATTTGCTTTTTTTCGAGCGCATCCATCGATGCCAGCAGGATGGCAATTTTGGGAAGGCTTGCCGCATACATCATTTCGTCGCCGTTCACGCGTGCGAAGCGCAGGTGGGCACGGTCGCGCAGGTCCACGAGGCCCACAGCCATCTTCTTCTCGGCGATCAACTGCCGCCAATGCGGGTTGCGGTTGAGGTTTTTGACGAGTTCGGCCTGCATCGCCGGATCGACCAAGGTTTGCAGGGGAACGAGTGAGTCGCCTGGAAGGGGAGTCGTGAAGGGGATATCCCAATTGATCTTCGTCTGCGCGGAAACGACCTGCGGATTCAACAAAACAATGCAGAGAAGGAGGCCCAACAAGCCTTGCCATCCATTTCTCCGATCGGTGCGAGATGCAGTCGAATGGCTTGATAGATAGCCTCTTGCTGCCACAGCGCGACGCCAAAGGTTTACATTCCAAATCATCTAGGCGAAAATAAGGATTTTGTGCCGGATTTGAAGGGAAAAATCGGAGGTAGGGAACGGAGAATCTTGGTCCCGGTTTTCGCCCTTGGATCTGCGCGGTTTATCGCAAACCGCTAATGATGTTTCTCAGCCTGTAGCCATCCGATTCGTAGAAATTTCATCCTGACGCAACCCTTCGATTTTCCGGCTGTCTCTTGGATCGTACGTGAAGGGAATTTTCCTGAATATCGACAGCCGCGAAATAATTCGACTGGATTTCCGTTTTCATTCAAACAAGAATGCAATTGATGGCTACCCTAAAAACTCTGTTGCTCTCCATTTTGTTGACAGTCCCAACCCTGTTGGCTGCCCAGATGGTGTCGATTGACTATGTCCTCACCGGGGAAATTACCAAGACCGACCGTGTCGATGTGGGGCAATTGGCCTTCTTTCAGCGTTCCTTGTCGATGGGATTCGACGATGCCGGAATCGACAATCCCGAACTTGTCAAGTTGTTGAAAGCCAAGCCGATCTATCGCATTGATCTGGTGTATTCCTCCTACAAGGATTCGAAGTCTTTTTCGCAGGTGGAATTGAATCGCAGGCGATTGGAGGCATTGAAACTCGCGTTGCCCAATCTCTTTGACAATACCGCCATCGAATGGCACTTGATCGAGCAAGTCCAAGACCGGAACAAACCACAGGCGCAGGCACTTTTCCATGGTTTTGTGTTCCATTTTCGGGAATCCGCATTTGAAACGGAGGCTGGCAAAATGTTTCCCATGCGCAGTTCTTCCGAAGCCGATGCCATGCACAGTTGGTTGGGCGATACCTTGCCCAAAACCTATGTTTCCAACCTTCCGATCCCGCTGTTGTCGGTTTGTGACACCATTTTGGATACGATTACCCAACGCAAACCGCATACCTACTATACCGGAAAATACCTGCCGCGGCTGAAATACAAGCGGAAAAAAGGCATTCGGTTTGATACCGCAGGATTTTGGCACCGGCGCAAAGAAAAGGCGGTGGCGTATGATACCTTGTTGATTCCCAAGACGGTGGTGGATTGTGGCGGCAAGCTGTTTGGTGCAAAATTTGATTACCGCATGGGCAGTTGGGATGCTTGGACGACAAGTTCGTTTCGGGATTCAGTGGTGACGGCGACCTTCAACCGGCACCGGGAATGGCAAAATGTCATCGTGGTCGAGGATGTCACCGGGAGCATGTATCCCTACACCACCCAAACGATTCTCTGGCGAAAACTCAACGATGCGGTGTCCAAGGTCGACAACTATGCCTTTTTCAACGATGGGGATGCCCGCCCAGACGGGCCGATAGGCAATTCCGGTGGTGTTTATCCCATCCAATCGGGAAAGATTGAAGAGATTGAGGCGAAAGCAACGCTCGCGATGGGCAAGGGCGGCGGCGGAAATCTTCCCGAAAACAACCTCGAAGCCGTTCTCAAAGGAGTGGCAGCCCTCAAGCAAAAGCCCGAACGGGTGATCATGATTGCCGACAATCTTGCGCCGATTCGCGACAAGTCGCTGATCAAAAAGGTCTTGGATCTGGGCCTGCCGGTCGATGTCATCCTCTGCGGATCATTTTCAGGCTATTACAACAAAGATTACATCGAACTCGTGCGGCTCACCCGAGGCACCCTGTTTACCATCGAACAAGAAATCACCGGCCTCGCCGAATTGGCAGAGGGCAAAACGATCAAGATTGGAAAGCAGAAATTCATGGTCTCCGGCGGAAAGTTGGTCTTGACGCGCTGAGGTTCATGTTCCCATTCCACACCCAAAAGTCGTACCCACTCCCAAGCCTCGCACCCAAGCCTCGCACCCAAACCAAAAAATAGAGGCCGGGCATCAACTGTGCCCGGCCTCGGTGGAACTGCGTTTCCCAAACGCTCATTCCACCATCAGCTTCACTGTGTATTGCGTTTCCAGTGAATGGAGATTCAAAAAGTACAGTCCCGGAGCGAGGTTGCCCACCGAAAGCTGTTTTACATATTTCCCGAAAATTGCGTTGACATTCCATTGGTCCACCAGCTTGCCTTGCACGTCGCGCAGGGTGAACACTGCCTCGCGGAGGCGGTCTGCAAGCACTTCTATTTGGACATTTTCGGCCGCCGGATTGGGCGAAACCGAAAAGCGCTGCAGGGCATCCTGGCTTTGAGAAGTCGCCGTGACGCCAAGGTAAAGATTCATACAGATGGTCTCGCTACGTCCGCAGGCATTGCCGATCGTGAGGCAGACCGGATACACCCCGTTGGCGCTGAATGTATGCGAAGGCTGTGCTATGGTACTCGTGCCGCCGTCGCCAAAATCCCATTGCCAGGTCGTGGGATTGCCGGCCGCAGGGGCGGTGAAACTCATCTGCAAGCCATTCGCAGAAGTCGTGAATGCCGTTCCCAACATCGCACAAATCCGGGAATGCACGGTATTGGTCAGCACGGGCTGATTGAAGTCAAAATAGATGTCTGCACGGTTGCTGATCAAGGTTCCCTCCGGCAATCCGGCATTGAGTTTCACCGAATATTGGATGAAGCCGTGGCTTGCAACCTCGTTGGTGTTGCTATCGGGCAACAGGATGTTGGGGAAAAGGAATTTCAAATCATGCCCGGAACTGTCGAGAAATTGGATTTGATAATTGTTGCTTGCCGCCTCCACTTTGAGGGATGAGATGTCCAGTTCGGTATCGATTTGGTCGGCAACGGAGATATTGAACGCCGTGTCGGTGCCTGTGTTTTGGAAGCGGATGAGGTAGCGCAGCAGCGTGTCGGTCGCGAGGATGAAACCATCCGCATTCAGGCCCTGTGCGGTCCACACCTGCTTGTCGTTGGGGTCATAGGATCCAACAACGATGCCGTTGTAGTTGCCGATATTGTCGTAGCCGTTGTTTTCAGGGCTGCTCGTGGTCACATATCCTTCGTAGGTGAATGGCGATTGCAAGGGCGTATTGGGAGGAACGGTGACCGTTGCACTGAGCAAGCGGGTGGCTTGGGAGGCAAGCGTGCCGATATTCCAGATGGCAGTGTCGCCATTCACGGTTGTCGGGGGCACATTGAAGCTGTTGTAAACAAATGTGGAGGGTTTTACCAACTTGGCCACGACATTCAGGGCGTCATTGAAAGTAGGATTGGCAACAGACAGATTGGCTGCACAGTTGCTGAATCCGGGTCGATGGGTGGTGCCGTGACCGTGACACTGACATTGGCGACATGGTCTCCCTTCACGAAGAAGTCCATCCCGTTGATGGTGTCGGTTACGGTATTCACCGTAACAGTGCGCGTATAAGGCGAGGCCGGGCATACCATGATGCTGCCTGAAGGGGCGGGGGTGGATAGGGTATAGGTGCCGGGCACCAACGGCACGGAAAATTGGCCATTGGGATCGGTGACAGCGTAAAAAGGACCGGGGGTAATCGTAACAATTTGGTTGGCAAGCCCTTGGTCAGCACCGTTTTTGGTACAGTTACTATCCAGGTCGTGCACCACTTGGCCCCGAACAAGGCCAGCCGAACCAATGTAGATGAAGGATGGAGCAGTGACATTGGTAACCAGACCGATGCAGTAGTCGCCTTCGTAGCCCATCAACTGCACGTCATAGTAGCCAGCGGGGGCATTGGAAGGAATAAGAATGTTGCCCTGTGCCAAAAGATCAGTGGGCCATGGGAATCCAGGCATCCAGCCCGCACCTGAAGGTGCAGTTCCAAAGTTGTATTGTTGTCCGCTGCCCACATGGGTGAGCTTGAGGTTGATGCCGCAGGTGGCACGGCTGAAATTGGTGCCCGAACCGGTGATCACCAGATTCCCGTTGTATCCTTGTTGGATCGGATTGGGGTTGGCAGAAACGAGTAGACCTTGGGCTTGCATTGCCACGGAAGTCCCCAAAATCATCATCAAAACGAATGCAATTTTTCTCATAGCGTAATACGATCAAGAACATCTACGTTCAAATCAATCCTACCACAACCGAGCTGTACTGAAGAAAAATGCGCGATTGACCATGAAAATGGCCACTTACCGATTCGTCGGAACGAAGTTAGGCAAAGATCCCGGATTTCCAAGCGCCTTGATCGCCTGCTTGCAAGCAATTCGGAACCCTGCTCAGGGCGCTACCATCGATCCGCCTTTCAGTAACGCTATGGTCTTGGCATAGTACCCGTCAAATTGTGGATTTCCTGTATGTGTCCGCCAATAATCGATCAATTCCCCCGCTTTTGCCCGTTTGCCAACCGTAAGATAGATCTCTGAAAGGTTCATCCGTGCCTCGTCAAAAGCCGGGAAGCGGTCCACAAGGTCCTCCAATTCCGCAATGGCAAGGTCGTTTTGGCCGTTCATGAAATAGGCTGCCCCGAGATTGGAGCTCACTTGCGGATGCCAGGGATGTTGCTGCTTCGCCAGCTGCAATTGCCGAAGCGCATCCTTTACCCGACCCATGCTCAAATAGGAAATGCCCTCGTACCAAACCAATGGCGTTCCTGAAACGCGGTCATCGGGATTGTACCAAGAAGTCGCCGCCTGGGCCAATTTTTGCGTTTTGGGCCAATCTTGACGCCCTTTGGCCATCAACAACTTGTAATTTGCACGATCGGCTTGCATGGAAAGGCCCTGAAAAACGAGGCTCCCCAAGGATGCCAGCAGAAAAACACCCGCCAAGGCCCATTTTGCACGCTGCCCCCAATTCGCATTCGATGTCGCGATGGCCGCTGATGAAGGTACGGGCACGCTTTCTGCCAGCAGCATCCCGCCAAATATCACCCAAAAGACCGTCAAATAAGGTTGCTCACCCGGCATATTCGTCAACGCAAAAACCATCCAGGCCACAAGCCCCGCGCGGGCGCCAAGTGCTCCCAAACTCGCACTCGCACTCCCGCTCGCACTCCCGCTCGCACTCCCGCTCGCACTTCCCATCAACGCCATTCCGAGCATGGCCAAAAATCCGAGACCTCCGATCACGCCACGCTCCGCCAAAAGCTGCAGATAATCATTGTGCGCTTCCATAAAGTACCGCGTCGCGAAACCTTGGAAATTGCTCACAGCGCCGTGACGGAGGATGTGATAATGCCAATGTCCGGGACCGACCCCCAAGATTGGCGCCTCCCCAATCATCGCCAGGGACTTCCGCCATATCAGCACCCGCTCCAATTGGCTGTCTGCTCCCAATTGAATCTCCAAGGGAGCACGTTCCATGACCCAGACAAACCCGATTACCACAAAAATCACGGCCGCCGCCAAGGCGGCTCCACGCAACCACCGGGAGCGTGCATAGACCATGCCGGGCCACCGCCAAACCATCCACCCCTCTGCCAATACCAGCAAGGCCGCACCCATAGCCAGATTGGCCCCGGAAGTATTGCCCAGCCAGCTCAAAACCGCGCAGAGCAGCGCTGTACCCAATCCCAACCAACGCCAGATCGTTTTTTCAGTCAAAAAGGCCCCGATGCCGCAACAAGCAAGCAACACCATCGCCCCTGAGAAAAAGTTGGTATTGCCCAATGTCGCTGCCTGCGAATCACCTCCCTCCGGAATTTCGCCCAATACATTGGCCCGTTGAAGCAGCCAAATTCCACCCAATACCAGTCCAGCGACGGTCCCCGCGCGCCAGACCGCCGATTTTGCCTCGGGATTTTCCCGCAAGGCCCCGGCCAACCCGATCACCAAACCCGTCACCATCAGCCAGCGCAATACATCCCAGAGCGCCTCCATCGGATGCAGGGCATTCAGCATGCTTACCAGCCCCATCCCGTTGAAAACCAACATTCCTGCAAGCACACGCCGGTCCACACCTTGCATCAGCTTGCCCCAATGCCGCCAAGCCCGCTCACCCAACGTTCCGGCGCCTCCAGGAATCCAAGCCCAAACCAAAACGCCCAAACCGCTCATCACCGTCCACCGGATCGTCTTATACGGATCCGCCGCATCCGTCAGGAACAGGAGCGGCATCCCGACAAGCAGGATCCAAGGTAGCCACCGGCCGAATTTCTTGTTGAGCATCGTGGCAAATTAAGGAAGAATCGTAAATACGCAGCACCCAAGCATTGCATCACCTGCCACTGCCGGATCGATGACGCCGAAACAAGCAACAGCCCCGCCGGATGTGAGTTCACTTACACCTCAGATCAATGCGAACTTGGAGGTCCGTTGCTTCAGCACAGGCGTTCCAAGGACGGATGATGTGAAAGTTGCTGAGAAACAGCCAGCATGGATTACCAAACTCAATTCCCAGATCGGGCAATCATCACCTTTTGGTTCGTGTGCACACCCGCTCCTGTAACGCGCAAGATGTACCATCCGGTCGGCTGCAATCCAATCGGCAAGGTTTGGAAGCTATCTCCGACATTCACTTCCAATTGCGATTCAAATACCAAACGACCGCTCAAATCGATCAATTCCACTTTGAGTGGCTGCACTTTGGTGCTGTAAATGGACAAAACGAGGTCTTCGCCCGCGGTGACGGGATTGGGATGGACAGCAGCGCGTAATTCATGGGCCAACTTCTCCGAATGCAATTCGATGGTGCTGGAATAACCGCCGGCACCGTTTTGATCCACTTCCTGAATGCGGTAATAATTCAACTGTGTCGGGGATGCATTTTCATCCGCGAATTGATAATCGGCTGGGTTTGTTGCCGAACCCTTGGCTGCAACCTTTCCAATCACTTCAAAATGAGCAACATCTCCGATACTGCGTTCAACGACAAATTCTTGTGTGCCATTTTCCGAGCGGGTATCCCAAGTTAAGGAAGCCACGTTCTCGTGCATTTCACCGTCAAATTCTCCCATCTCGGCGGTCAACACAACCGCAGGAATCAAGGAAACATCATCCATGTAGGTATAGTTCCACGTCCAGCCACTTGCCTGAACCTGGATATTGGTCGCAGCGTCAGTCTTGTAGTTGCCAATCGTCACGTAGGTAAAGGCAGCGGTCGCCACAAAGTTGCCGCTCAACAGCTGCCATCCGATTTTGTTGTTCATGAAGGTATTGGTCGGGCAGGAGACTTGGGGCGTGAACGGGAGTGGACCACTGCCGCCTGTACCCGTAATCGCCGAAGTAGCAAAATGAAATCCATACCCATCTGTGGCCCAGCCTGATCCATCGCTCAGTGAAAAATAACCACTTGCCGTATAGGTTTGCCCGGGAATCAATGCGCTCGTCAAAGGTGCTTGGATGTATTCGCGAAATAATCCGTTGCTTCCAAAATGAGAAACGTAGCCGATGTAGGAGATTCCCGTCCTTGCCGCTTGGTCACCAAATACATTTGCCGTCACGCCAAACGTTCCAGGCGCACATGTATGAAACCTGTCAGGCGAACCAGAATGGCTCGTGGGAACCCGCCAACTGTTGACACTTCCCCAGCCATTGCCTGTGACGCAGCCGGTCGCCAATTCAAAACTTGGGTTAGGCATTAGATTTTGTGCTGCGATCAAACCAGCAAAGGCCATCCAAAGTGAAAGGATCCAAATTCGCTTCATACTACGTTGATTGAAAACTACCGAGGCCACAATTTAGTGAATTTTTGCGTTTCTCCAGCAATCCCGCAGGAATTGTACGTCAACGTTATCCACGAAAAAAAAATCCGAAAGCATCACTGCCTTCGGATTTTTCAAATTGCTATTTGCCCGACGCTGATGCGTGCGGTCTAAACAGAATTTCTTAGTTCACGCGCTCAAACACGAAGCGGAAGTGATCAAACAGCTCGCGCTCAAAGCAACGGCGGTTCGGTGCATACTTCAGGAAGGAAGCGACATAGCGGAACTCCTTGTCAAAGAGGTACTTGGGCAACATCCGGAGATAGAACCAGTATTTCTTGACGCCGAATTTCTTGTAGGCTTCGGTCCAGCGACGGTTGGTTTCGACGTAGTCGAGGCGGCCGCTGCTGTGTTCGATCAATTTGAAGCGCTTGGACGCATAGCGGATGATGTCCTCGTCCATGTAAGGCAACCATGACAATGGGAATTGCTTCACCATCAGCGCCATCGTGAATTCGTCGGAGTCGGTCGGTGCATTGATGTCCCAAGTTTCGCGTGGGATGATCTTGCGTCCGAAGGTCATGGTCTGCATGTAGTGACGGCCGCCGATGGGCAACAGGTCAGCCACCATGTCAAACCATTTGGTGTAGACTTCTTCCTGCTTGCCTTCGAGGAATTCCTCGTAGCTCAAGACGTGGTCAAAGCTTCCGGAGGCTGTGACGGCATCAAACGTGCCGAAATCCTCAGGCTTCACTTCGCGCATGTCGCGCAAGAAGACGTTCAAACCCGTTTCCTTGCAGTGTTTGTATTGACCTTCGGCCAAGACGACACCGGTTTCCTTGATTTTGTATTTGGTTTTGAGGTATTGCAAAATGCCACCCCATCCGCAGCCAAGGTCGAGCACTTTGCTGCCTTCGTGGATGTTGCACATTTTTGCAATGTAGTCACACTTAGCGTTTTGGCCTTCCTCCAATGTCATGGAGAAGTCACCCATAAAACGGGCATTGCTGAAGTGTGCGTTTTTGCCCAAGCTCAACTGGAAAATTTTGTCGGGCATCGTGTAGCAGAAATCCAACTCCTCCTGCTTGGTCTTCACGTAGTGAACGCCGGGACTTTTTTTAGTGTCGGTTGTTGGTTTAAGCACTGTTTCTGTTTCAGCCATAGACTTTTGTGGGTTGATACTACCTTCTTCTCTTCTACTTCTTCACGCCCAAAGCAGCGTGATTTCGCCGCGAAGTTAGGCAAAAATTGCCTTTGACGGAAAACCTGTGGAATAATTGTCCGAACGGTGGCCGATTTAAGCCCAAAATAAAGCGCAAAAAAATGAGTTGAATGGCTGTTTTGGGGATCTTTTAAACTTCCTATGTCTATGTGAGGCTGGTAAACGTGATTTGAATCATGATATATCTAGCTTTCATAGTCCGCTTCGGATCGCTAACTTTGTCTCAACTGAAATTTTTACCATGCACCTCGCAAGGCTCGACAACGAAGTATTTTTCAAAAAGGCGTTTACTGACAAAATTGTCCTCAAGGCCTTTGTTAAGCTTCCTCCATTATCACCTTCAAGCAATCACGGAGCAACAAAGGTCCTCGGCCAACTATTCTGTCGATAGGACCGTTTACACGATCGTTTTGATGACGGCCCCCTATAAAATTGACAAGAAGACGAGGGAGTTTTATGCCGATGAAGTATTGGTGTCTTCCTTGAACCCGAGAAACCTCAAGGGATTGGAGCGTAAAATTTTCAACCACGAACTGATCTACCTCAATCCGAATTACCGTGGCTACGATACCCCGGCAAACTATCGAGATTGGCTCGATTTGGTTTATGAAAGTATCCATCATCCTGAAAATCCGCATATTAACACTGAAAATGCAGGTGTGAGGCGTGTTGCAGACATCATTCAATTTGACAATATCAGCCCCGAAGAATGGAGATTGGCAAAAATTGAAGTTGGCAAACGGGAAGTGTTGCAGTTGGAAAGAGAAGAGGGGCGAAGAAGGAATTATTGGAATTGCAGCAGGAGAAGGCAAGGTAAAAGAAACCGTCGCAAGGCTATTGATTCAGGACGGAGCAGACAATGCCTACATTAAGCGCCTGACGGGACTTGAAGATGCTGAAATCGAAGCTTTAAGAGCTCAAATGCAAAACTAGACGTGTGATTCCGCTCAACGATCAACCGCACGAAATTGCGCAATCCGCCATCGGCGCCATCATCCTTTCCGGCGGGAAAAGCAGCCGCATGGGTTCCGAAAAAGGCTTGGTCGAATTCAACGGCAAGCCGATGATTCAATGGGCCATCGAATGCATTCGCCCGCTGACCGACGAGATCCTGATTGTCGCCAATGATGCCGCCTACGGGCAATTTGGCTATCCATTACAGGAAGACGAAGCCAAAGGCGACGGGCCGCTCTCGGGATTGGTTTCGGGCATCCGACATGCCAAGACGGATTTGAATTTTTTGTTGCCTTGTGATATGCCGCTGATGGATAATCGCTTGCTCGAATGGATGCTGGAAACCTATGACGAGGAGGCCGCGGCTGTATGTACCTTCGAAGATCACTTGCAGCCCCTTGTCGGCATGTATCACCGCAAATGTCTGCCGACCTTGGAGCGGCTGCTCGCCCGCAACCAACTCAAAATGCGCATTGCCCTCGAAGAATTGCAGGCAGCCGTCCTCGATCCGCAACGCAGCCTCGCCGGATTTCATCCCGATTGGATGCGCAATTTCAATTCGAAGGCGGAAATCAACCTTTATTTACAAGGAAAATGAAAATCAGACTCCGATACTTTGGGATGATCGCCGAACGATTGGGCAAAACCGCCGAGGAGGTCGAGTGGGAGGGAAGTCCAAACCCGATCGACCCACGTGCATGGTTGCTCGCACTGCATCCCGTCCTCGCAGAGATGTCCTGGAAAGTCGCCGTGGACCAAGAAATCGTCGATGGAACGTGTTTTCTTCGCGCATCATCCGAAATCGTAGTTTTGCCACCGTTCGCCGGAGGATGAGGGAAGTGAAAAGTGAAAAGTTATTAGTGAAAAGTGAAAAGTTACACGGGCATTTGGCGGCCTGCAAGGGCTAATTTGGTGGGCCGTGCCCGTGGCGGGCACCAGGCATCTTCAATTTCTATGCGGGTTTTATTTCAAGCCCTTGCGAATGGATCGGCCTCAGGATGCGCATTCTTCATTTAGCTTCGCTGATCTGCTTCGCAATTCTCATTCCTAATTTCTAATTTCTCATTGAAATAAGATGGATTCAAAAGAACATAAACACAAAAAGGTCTTCGTCGAAGGCCCGATCAGCGGTGCATTCATCGGCGACAGCATCACGAAGCACCAATCCAAGACCGACATCGGCGCCCACGACATCTTCCTCGGGCAAGTCCGGGCAGATGAAATCGACGGTAAAAAGGTCGTCGCCATCGACTACAGCGCCTATACCGAAATGGCCGACAAAGCCTTTCACGAAATCCGTGAGGCTGCCTTTGCCAAATACACCCTGAGCTGCATGCACATTTACCACAGCCTCGGTGTCGTCAAGGCCGGCGAAATCTGCCTCTTCGTTTTCGTCAGTTCCAAGCACCGCAAGATGGCCTTTGATGCCTGCCGCGAAATCGTCGAGGAAATCAAAGCCAAAGTCCCCATCTTCGGCAAAGAAATCTTTGAAGACGAAAGTCATCAATGGAAGACGAATAGTTAGTAGTTAGAAAGTAGCAGTTAGAAAGTTAGCAGTTAGAAAGTAGCAGTTAGCAGTTTCTCAAAGGCGCAAAGGAGCATTCAAAACTGCCAACTGCCAACTGCCAACTGCCAACTGCCAACTGCCAACTGCTAACTACTAACTGCTACCTGCCAACTTTTCACTATTCACTTATCACTTTTCACTTAAAATGGTCGACATCACCCATAAGCCCACCACACTCCGCTCCGCGATCGCGGAGGCGACGGTCGTTTTGAGCGAACCTGCTGCGATGACAGCCTTGCTCGAAGGCACTGTTCCCAAGGGCAATGTCTTCGAAATGGCCAAAACCGCCGGATTATTCGCAGTCAAAAAGACCTCCGACATGATCCCCGATTGCCATCCGCTGCCCGTCGAATACACCGCAGTACGCTACGAAACCAGCGGATTGGAGGTGCGCATCGAGATCGAAGTGAAGGCCATTTACCGGACCGGCGTCGAGGTCGAAGCCATGCACGGCGCCTCCGTGATCGCGCTCACGATGTATGACATGCTCAAACCCATCGACAAGGGAATCGAGATCCGGAACATTCGACTTGTGAAGAAAAAGGGCGGGAAAAGCGACTTCAAAGACAAATTCCGGCAGGACTTGCGGGCTGCGGTGGTCGTATGCAGCGACTCGGTTTCGGCAGGGAAAAAGCAAGACAGTGCTGGAAAATCCATCATCTCCAAACTCGAAAGCTGCGAAGTCGCCATCGCCGACTACATCATCATTCCCGACGAAGTGGCTGAAATCCAGGCAAGCGTCAAACAATACGCCGCCGACGGCATCGACTTGCTGATCTTCTGCGGCGGAACAGGCCTTTCGCCCCGCGACATCACCCCCGAAGCCATCCGCCCCCTCCTCGAACGCGAAATTCCGGGTATCACCGAGGCTGCGCGCGCCTATGGGCAGGACCGCACACCTTGGAGCATGCTCTCACGCGGGCTCGCGGGCACGATCGGCGACATGCTCGTACTCACCCTTCCGGGTTCGACCGGCGGCGCAACGGAAACAATGGATGCACTTTTTCCAGCAGTCTTGCATGTTTTTCGCATCTTTCAGGCGGCAAGGCACGATTGATAGCTTTGCACCGGATTTTTAATGCATCCCCCGATGAATCACCCGAATTCACATCGCCTGATCGTCAAGGATATCGGAATCGATACCTTCCACGAAAACATCGCCTTCATGTCTGCCGACAGCTATGTCTGCAAATCCGAAGGGTTCACCGCCCTTGCGCGGATTCTGATCAAGGCCAATGGCAATTCGATCATTGCGACACTCAACGTGGTGAAAAGCGACCTTGTTGGGGATGGCGAAGTCGGGCTCTCCCTTTCGGCATTGCGCAACCTGCATGTGCAGGACAAGGATACCGTGACGATTTTGCACCCGCAGCCCGTGCAGTCCTTTGCCAGGGTGCGCGCGAAAATGTATGGAGCAGAACTGACCGAAACAGATTTTGACCAAATCCTGAGCGACGTGATTGCCGAGCGCTACGCCAACATCGAAGTCGCGGCCTTTGTGACGGCCTGTGCCGGGACGAATATGACCTTGCCAGAGATCGTCGCTTTGAGTAAATCGATGATTCATTCCGGCTCACGCATCGATTGGGGAAAGCAAATCGTGGCCGACAAACATTGCGTCGGCGGATTGCCCGGCAACCGCACCACGCCGATTGTTGTGAGCATTGTTGCAGCGGCCGGACTGATGATTCCCAAAACCTCTTCGAAGGCCATTACTTCCCCTGCCGGGACCGCAGATACGATGGAAACGATGACCAAGGTCGATCTTTCCGTGGAGCAAATCCGCGAGGTGGTCGGCAAGGAGGGCGGCTGCATGGTATGGGGTGGAGCTGTGCGGCTGAGTCCGGCGGATGATATTCTGATTCGCATCGAAAAGGCCTTGGACATCGACAGCGAAGGGCAGATGATCGCCTCGGTGCTTTCCAAAAAGGCCGCAGCGGGTTCGACACACGTGATTTTGGACATCCCCGTCGGACCGACAGCCAAGGTGAGAAGCCAAGAAGAGGCTTTGAAGCTCGAATACTATTTCAAGGCTGTGGCCGCTACCATTGGCTTGGAAGTTGAAGTCGTGATCACCGATGGCAGTCAGCCGGTCGGCCGCGGAATTGGTCCGGCATTGGAAGCTGTGGATGTCTTGAAAGTGCTGCGCAATGAGCAGGATGCACCACGGGACCTCCGTGAACGTGCTGTTTTGCTTGCTGCGCGTTTGCTGAAGCTTTGCGGCCAATTTCCCGATCAAGATGTCGAAGCCCTTGCCAACCAAATCCTGAATGACGGTCGCGCATGGTCGAAGTTCCAGGCGATTTGCATCGCTCAAGGCGGTTTCAGCGAGCCCGGCAAAGCGGAATTCAAATACGAATTCCTAGCCGCAAAGGAGGGCATTGTTCGTGCCGTCGACAACCGCAACCTGTCCCGGCTTGCCAAGCTTGCCGGTGCCCCGAAGTCTCCGACGGCAGGAATCTACTACGAGGCGCCCATCGGGCGGCGGGTGGTGCAAGGCGATCTCTTGTTTACCATCCACGCCGCATCCGTTGGCGAATTGAGTTACGCGGTCGATTTTCTCAACCGGATTCAAGAAATCATTACGATTGAACCATGAAACGATTCGTCTATTCCATGCCCGGCAATGAGGCCTTGGGTGCAAACATTGCAGCAGGCTGCGCAGCAACCCTCGGTCAATTCAAAGACCACCGTTTTCCCGACGGCGAGGCCTTGGTCCAAGTGACCGATGATGTCAGGGACGCTGAAGCCATCGTTGTTTGCACCTTGCATTTGCCGAATGAAAAGCTCCTTCCCTTGCTCTTTCTTTGCCGCTTGTTGAAGGATCTCGGAGCAGCCAAGGTGACTTTGGTCGCACCCTACCTGTCTTATATGCGGCAAGACAAACGATTCCATCCCGGCGAAGCAGTCACGTCGGATTATTTTGCGCAGTTGCTGTCGTCGTTTGTCGACCGTTTGGTGACCATTGATCCGCACCTGCACCGCAAACATGCCATGAGCGAATTGTACACGGTGCCCGCGGCGGCTTTGCATGCGGCGGAATTGATTTCGGCATATATCCGCGAAAATATTGTGAATCCCTTGATCGTCGGCCCCGATTCCGAAAGCGAGCAATGGGTTAGCGCCGTTGCGGCACAAGCCGGCGCCCCTTTTATTGTGCTCGAAAAAACCCGATTCGGCGACGAAGATGTGCGGGTGACCGTTCCCCAAGTCGAATTGTACCAACAGCATACCCCCGTGTTGGTGGACGACATCATTTCCACGGCACGTACCATGATCGAAACCGTGCAGCACATTCTCAAAGCAGGCATGCGTCCGCCGGTTTGCATCGGGGTGCACGCGGTTTTTGCGGGGAATGCCTATGAAAACCTGCTTGCGTCAGGTGTCCACCAAGTCATTACCTGCAATACCATTCCGCATCCGAGTAATGGGATTGACATTTCGGGGTTGGTGATTGGGGCGTTGGGGAAGGAGAAAACCGTCGGTAAAGACGAACAAAAATCAATGACTTAGCCAAATTTTGTGGGTTTCATTCATGGATTGGTATTGTGCTTAATGCTTGTCCAGACCTTTGGCAGTAGCAATCAGATTGGCGCTTTGGATGGCCCGGAGGGCCTAAACAACAATAGCCGTGGACGCCGTGCCGCGAATCCTGGTAAAGTCCATGCTGAGAATTGAGTTCGATCAAAGGCTGAAAGGCCTTGAATTTGTCCAGGCCGTTTGGAATAATTAGCTGGATCAAGACCTTCGGCCTTGAAACTTCGTTTGTGACGCCAACCACGGACTTCGTCCGTGGCTATCGTTGTTCAAGTCCTTCGGACTTATCCGGCAATGCCTCACACCAAATTTTCACGGATTATATCGATGTAAGTTCCTTGTCTAACGTCACTACTTGAAAATTTCCATTCGACCTGCTCACCTGCAAAGACGCGCAGAAGTACCCGTAATCCCATCCGAACGGATTCGATGCTCTGATTTACCCTTGCGGCAAGTTCCTTGGAATCAATGGTATTTTTATGCATCTTGGAATAAGGAAACGGGTGACAATTCCAGGAAATAGATCATGCGAAGTAATTATAGAATTTTCCGATATGCCCTTTTGCTACTACTCTGGTCTGCAAATGCCCAAACCGTACTTTCCCAGCATTTGGAATGGGCCAAGCAAGTGATGGGGAATTGGGAGACCTATCCGAAGGCAGTTGCGACGGACCAAATGGGAAATGTCATCACTGTGGGCAGCTTCTTCAACACGATTGATCTCGATCCGGGACAGGGGACGTTTATGATTACCGCTCCGGCATGGATCTCCAACACTTTTATCCAAAAATTGGACAGCAATGGCAATTTCGTCTGGGGCGCTACCGTCGCCAGCAGTACATCATTCAATTCTACCCGCGACTTGCAGATCGACGCTGCTGGCAATCTTACCATCGCAGGTTATATCCATGGAACAGCCGACTTTGACATCGGTGCCAGGATCGATTCATTGACCGCTGCGAATGGAATCTATCTCCTAGGGTATCCGCAAGGGGCCAATACCTCGGGGCAAGAGGAATGGAGAATGCCTACCTTCTTCAGATATGGGTTCGGTTTTGGCATTAGATGATGCAGCAAACGTTTACCTTGTTGGTGTAAATCACGCGAGTGTCGATGTAGACTTAGGAGCGGGTGTACAGCAATACAACGCAGTGGGAATGCAAGATTGTTTTGTTGTGAGTTACGACTCAAGCTTTGCCTTGAGATGGTCTTTACCCCTGAGCAGTAGCGGTCAAGAGCTTGGATATTCCATCGCATCAGATACCACAGGCGTATATGTAACCGGTAGCTTCACTGGTCAAACCGATGTGGATCCGGGACCCGGAACCTTTTTTTTGAACAATACAGCCGGCACTTCAGGATTTATCATCAAGTATGGCCTGGGTGGGCAATTGATCTGGGCGGGGGAGTTGACTTCGAGCTCGAGCAACCTCAACCCCTTTGGAATTGACTTGGACCGTGGTGGTGATGTCGTCTTAGTGGGTGTCTACAACGGTGCTTGTGATATGGACCCTATGGCGGGTGTCAGCATGATTTCGAATTTACTTGGAGATGATATTTTTGCCGTACGGGTCGATCGAAACGGTCAATTCCTCTGGGTGAAACATGTGGGTGGATTGGATGGCGATGCCGCGAACAACGTGACCGTGGATGCTGTTGGAGCGGTCTACATCTCCACCTCGTTTTATGATACGATTGACATGGATCCCGGACCGGGGACCGTTCAATTGACAGTGGTAGGGCCGAACATCCCGGATGCTGCCCTGCTCAAACTCGATGCGATGGGTAATTTTGTATGGGTCGCCGAGTTGAGTGGCAACGGCACTGAAACCTTTGCAGACGTGACGGTTGATAACCAAGGGAATATTCATGCCGTTGGCAGTTTTCAGCAAACTGTGGATTTTAATCCATCGCCAGTGGATTCCTTTCCTTTGACTGTATTGGGCTACATGGATGGCTTTTTCCTGCATTACATCCAAGACAGTTGCACCGATCTGGGCGTTCAAATAGACAGTGTCGCGCATGTCACCTGTGCAGGGCAACAAGGTTATATGGCAGGTCAGGGGACCAATGGTCATCCACCGTATTCGTACCAATGGAATACCATTCCACCGACCCAAAGCATGGCGGCCACCACCGCGATTCCCGGAATCTATACCTTGGACGTGACGGATCAATTGGGTTGTTTGGCCCAACGCTCCGTGGCCGTGATCGGGTCCAACTTCCCCAGCGGTTTTGACTTGCAAGTGAACCTTGTCGCCGGCGTTTTCAGACCCGGAATAGCCACCAACTTGGTTTTGGATGCCTACAATGCCGGCTGCGTTCCCATCTCCGGTATAGTCAAGCTCGCCTTGGATTCACAGGTCACCTATCAAACGGCAACCCCATTGCCCGCATCCATCATCGGCGACACGCTCATCTGGAATTTTCCCATGATGAACTTCGACAGCGCACACTTTACTGCCAACATTACAGTGATCACGGACACCACCGCTAATAATTTTGACACATTGCAGTTTGCGGCCATCGTCACGCCGTCCCTTGGCGATCAGCAACCCTTGGACAATTTTCGACTGGATTATGAATTTCCCGTCGTCAATTCCTACGACCCCAATCAAATCAGCGTTTATCCGCCCGGCCACTGCGAAGAACACTACGTGCAGCGCGGGACGCCCCTGACGTACACCGTTCAGTTTCAAAATACCGGAACCGCTGAGGCTTTGGAAGTGATGATCGTCGATTCCATTGAAGCGAATATCAATTTTTCCACGATGACCTTCCGCGCTGCCTCGCATCCCATGATTTTGGAGGTCGGTCCGGGGAATGTGCTCAAGTTCATGTTTCACAACATCCATTTGCCCGACAGCAACACCAATGAACCTGCAAGCCATGGCTATGTGATTTTTGACATCCTGGCAGTAAGCAGCATTTCGTCTGGCACCGTGGTCAGCAACCAAGCGGCCATTTATTTCGATTTGAATGCCCCCGTTTGGACCAATATTACCTCTAATACCATTGTCGATGTCATACCGGCCTGCGCCGTCGGAGTCGCTGAAAATGAACCGGATGAGCTCAGCATTTTTCCCAATCCGGCCTCGGTGCAGTTGACGTTGCGTTCGACGGCACCAATCGGAGAGGTCACCGTGTACAACCTGATGGGGCAGTCCGTTTTGTTATCCCAATTTGTCGATGCTCAAGAATTGCAGATCGGCGTCGCTGTTTGGCCTAAGGGAATTTACTTGCTGCATGCCCAAGGGAAAGTCCGGCGGATTTTGGTGCAATAGGCTTCGGAAGGGAACCATGTGGTTGCTGCAATGGGTTTGCCTTCTGACCAAAAAAAAAGGCGATGCCCAATAAAGTGGACCTTCATTGGGCATCGTTTTTTGAGGAGATTCGCCGACCATCAATCGGACGCTTGTCCTACATCTTCAACCCACTCTTCGGAAACTTGATCATTCCCGGTCTTACCAACAACATCAAATAGGCCCAATTCTGGGTTTCGTTGATGTCGCCACCACGAACGGCGGCAAACGATGCTGTCGGTAATAAGTGGGAATAGCCCGCTTGTACACTCACGTAATCGGCAATGTTGTAGAGGAAGGTCACGTCCACCTCCGTGCCAATATACGCCGGCATTGCCTTGATTTCAGTGAGGTTGGACAGGTCGCGAATGTCAGCTCCGGCCATGAAAAAGTGACCTTCAGCCGCAGCAATGATCTTTTTCGTATTGAAGACGACTTTGAAATAAGGATCAGTCAGTCCTACGCTGTTGGCGAAGTTGCCGACATAAAACAAGTCCATATAGCCGTTGAAGCGGTGATTGGTCCCGTAAAATGGCATAAACGAATGGTTGGCCTTGTTCGCCGTATCCGTTTGGCTTGTGCCGCTCAGCATTTCAAATCCTGCGATCAATTTCAGCTTGTCGATCGGTTTGAACGAAACTTCCGCGGAGGCTTCATACGCCGAAATGTCCTTGTTCGCGACATCCTTGCCCATTTGGTAATAGAAAGTCGCATTCGCCCCCAATTTGTTTTTGGAATAGGCACCGCGCAATCCGGCCGTTTGGCTGAAACGTACGCCCGAATCATCGATCACATTATTGGTATCCAAATGCGTCCATTGCAGGCCATTGTTCAAGAACAAGAAACTCAGGTTCAAGTCCTTGAGCTGCTTCGAGACATAGGCATATTGGAAGGTTTTGTAGTTGTTGGCGACCGTATAAATCGTCGAATTGCTCTGTTCGCGGTCTTGGTTGTAGGCGAATCCGGCATGCGCCTTCCAAGTGCTGTCTTCGTATTTGAAGATGGCGGCATCATGTCTTCGGGCAAACAAGGCCCAATCCAACGAACCGAAAATGCGGTCCTCATCGTAGGCAATCTCCTGACGGCCAGCCTTCACGGTCATATTTTTGTTGAGCAGCAATTCGGCATTGGCTTCGTGGATGGAAAAAAGCCCCGAAACATCGGCAGAACCGTTGGCGGTTTGACCCCAAGTTCGCACGTCCTGTGCCGAGATATTGAGGCGGAATTTTTCATGAGTGTATTTCATTCCCATCCTTGCGCGTTGTCCGACAAAAAATGCCGGATTGGCGTTGGTTGCAGCGGGGGTTTGGAATCCGTGGCGGTATTCACCACGACCCATGTACTGCGCCGTCCAAGTAACCTGCCCAAAAGCCGTCGTTCCGAGGCAAAGCAGTAGCAGCGCTGTGACAATAAGCGAATGCGTTTTCATAACTTTTAGAAATTATTTTGAAAGCAAATTGAATTCGTCGAAAGCTAGATGAATCGACGATTTTGCCCTTTTAGCAAGGACGTTCAGCGCCTTTGCGCTGATAGTAGTACCAGTTAATGACCGTCGCCAAGATCGCAAAAGCAATCAGGCCATAGAAAAACGGCGCGGCACTTTTTTCGCCGGGAACCGTTCCCGAAGCTTTGATGATATTGCCGATGGCGAGGTTGAATAGGAATGGACCGAATGCTGCGACTGCGGCCGTCCATCCGATCACGCCCGCAGCTTGCCTTGGATTGTGTCCAAAAACAATCGGGTACTGCCGGAAAGTAGCGGCATTGCCAATCCCGGTGAAGAAAAACATGCCCAACATGACCCAAAGGAACATGTCAAACTGCCCAACATTCGTTGGTGCGACCAATCCCAAAGCTACCAACAACACGCAGCCAACAATCAAACCAATGCCCGACAACGTGGTGAGAATGGCGCCGCCCACTTTATCAGCGACAAATCCAAACAGAACCCGGCTTGCCGAACCGATCAGCGGACCATAGAAGGCATAGACCAACGGTTCAGGTGCGCCTTCAAATCCGCCATACAGCGACTTGATCATCATCGGAAACACCGCTGCCAATCCCGCAAACGAACCGAAAGTCATCACATAAGTGATCGTGCAAAACCAAGTATGCTTGTCTTTGAAGATGTCCAATTGCTCTTTGAAAGACGCCTTCATCGGTACACTGCGCAGCCAAATCCAAGCCACAATGCCCATGATCAGCAGCAATGGCGCATACCAAAAAGCAGCAGATTGGACATGAATTTCCTTGTTTTTGACGCCCTTTGCAGCTGGATTGATGCCTTTGATGACCTTTTCGGCGACTTTGGGATTGAGGCTTGTGATCGCCTTCGTTTTCATCTTCGCGGGCAAATGCGCAAAAATCGCGGCATTGTCAGCAAATCCGGCCGTTTTGAGCGAATCCACCTTTTTGGCATCCGCAGCCTTGATCAATTTCTCCTGTATTGCAGGATCTTGAGCAGAAAAAATCGCGGAATGATGCGCCAGACTTGTCGAATCCGTTGCTTGAATGCTTGCGGTCACTTCCTTCGCATCAAAGCTTGTGAAAACCTCCGCCGAACCGTAAATGGCCAATCCTAGCATCACAGGCGTCATAAATTGCGCCAGGCTTACCCCGAAATTGCCGATACCGGCCTGAATCCCAAGCGCAGTACCTTGAAGGCGTTTCGGAAAGTGCACCGAGGTGCTCGGCATAAAGGAACTGAAATCCCCACCGCCAAAGCCTGCCGTGAATGCGAGCATCATAAAAACCCAGAAGGGCGTCGTGGTATTCATCACTGCCAAGCCGATGCCGATCACCGGGAGCAACTTGGCAAAGGTGGACAGCGTAATCACATGGCGGGTGCCGAATTTCGGAAGGAGAAAGGTATGCAGAATGCGGAGCAATCCACCTGCAAGGCCAGGCATGGCTGCCAGCCAGAAGAGTTGATTCTCGGTGAATTTGAAGCCGATTCCCGGGAGTTTCACGACAATCGCACTCATCATGAACCAGGAAGCGAAGGACAGGATCAGCGACAGGGTGGTGATCCAAAGGGTGCGCCAGGCAATTTTCTTGCCGGTCTTTTCCCAAAATTCCTTGTCTTCCGGGAGCCATTTTTCTTGCCAAGTAGCCATAATCGATATTTTTTTGAATGCCCTCCACCTACCTCACAACACGCAAGATGGGACAAGGAGCTGATTTGAAAATCTTAAATGTACGTTCACCCATGAGCAACTGCCCGAGGGGGGATGTTTTGTGGCTTGCCAGCAAAATCAAATCTGCTTTGCGGTCATTCGCCAGAAAGGCAATCGTCTCTGCCACATCACCTTCCGCCACAATGCTCTCCAAATCCTCGACACCCAAAGCACGCAATTTGGTGGTTTCTTCTTGCATGCTGATTTCGGTTTCCTTCAGCCAATCCTCCCGAATGGCTTTCCACTGCGAGGAAGTGGTGTGGACAAGCGTATCGTGGAATCTGTCTTCGACATGCACCAAAATGAGCTTTGCGCCAGAGATTTTTGCGAGATAGGCGGCCTCCTGATTGGCCTTGTCCGTGAGTTCGGATTGGCCAAATGGATACAAAATCGTGCGGTAGCCAGCCCGTTTGGACACTGCTGCATATCCGGGAGCTGCCACTTCCGCGAGTTTGGGCACCATCAAAGGGACGTCTGTGATGACAGGTTGCCCGGTCCTTGCCTTGCCGCCTTTGTCAATCCATTTTTGCGTCCATTTTTTCTGGGAAATGCTCAGCACCACGAATACAATCAAAGCAAGTACGCCGAATGCCAAAAATCCCCACGTAAAGCTGCCGGTGTGTTGCTTGGATATGCCCATAGCGTTGGGAATAAAGCTGCCTCCCAAAGCGCCGACTTCGCCGATCATGCTGCTTGCAACCACTGTTGTCAATGGCCACCGAAGCGGTACCATCTGAAACAAAGCCCCGTTTCCTGCGCCTAAGGCTGCAAAACAGAACATAAAGACGATGGTTGTGAGCCAAAGTAACGGCGCAAAGCCCAAGGCAATCATGCTCACCATGACCAAGGCAAAAACCAACGTAAGCATGTTGATGCCGCCCCAGCGATCCGAAATATAGCCACCCAAGATGCGGATGCCCGAACCCATAATTGCCGCCAACATCGTCAATTGGCCGGCTTCGATCTTGCTCACTCCAAATTCGTCGTGGAAGTACGTCGGCAAAAAGCTGCTCAATCCAATAAATCCGCCAAAGGTCACGATATAGATCAGGTTAAAAACCCATCCGTCCTTTTCAAAGAGGCAAGAGATATGCTCTCTAAAGGTCTGTTTTTCACGATCCGGTGGTTCCTTTGCGAAGATGACCATCACCACAAACGGCAACAACATCGCAAGGGCAGCGAATCCATACACCGTGCTCCAGCCATAATTGGTAGCGAGCGGCGGTGCAAACAAAACTGCCAAAACGGTTCCAGAGTTCCCTGCCCCCGCGATTCCCATCGCCAAGCCTTTGTTTTTGGCCGGAAACCAACCCGAACCCAATGAAAGCGCGACCCCGAAGCTTGCACCCGCGATCCCGAGCAGTACGCCCATGGCGATCACATCCGTAAATGTGTCCACCATCAAATAGCCATACAACATCGCCAACATGATCAGCCCCATTTCGGTAAGTGCCGCATTTTTTCGGCCAATGTATTGGGACAAAACCCCCAATGGAAACCGCATGATCGCGCCCGCCATGATCGGAACGGAGATCATAAAGCCCTTCTGTTGAGGCGTGAGTCCGAATGATTCGCTAATGAAAGGTGCCATGGCACCGTTCAGCACCCAGATCGCAAAGCAAAAGTCAAAATACAGAAACGATGCGAAAAGCGTTCCTGGGTGACCTGACTTGAGAAATGTCCTAAAACTTGACATACATCAATTGGTTATTGATTCGACGGCCAAATTAGAGGGTGTTACGAGTGTGAAATATGACATGAATCACTAAATGTAACAACCTTTGTCACGCAAATCCTAGATGAATGGAAGATTTCGCAGATTTCATACACTCAGTCATCCATCGTGCTCAAACTGACTTCCCTCGACTTTTAGGATAATGTAGTGGTTGAATCGTTCAGCGGTTCATTGGCAGCAATTCATCTCGAAAAATATCCTCGTTCACCCAACTTTTTTGACATCGACCACGCGCCACTTTTTTCGAATGTTCAAATCAGATGCTCGCAAAATCTCCCGACACGCACCATGACCTGTGTGACAAAAGTCACAAACCTATCTGATGCTTGGGCTTGCTTTGTTTCCAGAAGTGTCTTTGTTTTGTAAGTGATTATTCACTTACTCTTATTTGAACACTGATGAACGGTAAAAACAACATTGCAATCGGGTTCTTGACCATGGGATTTTTCATGGCGTATGGCTTTTTACTGATTTATCTTCGCGATTTTGCGCCAGGAAAAGAGGAGTGGGTGAACAGTTATTCGATCGGCAAGCATTTTGAAACACGGCTTGCACACGTCCACGGCAACCTTTTTGCCTTTTTGAATATCCTGATGGGTTACTTGCTGCTACATTTCAAGGACAAGTTACACAACATAAAGGTGATCTCTTGGCTCGCCTTGTCTGGTTTGTTGATGCCATTGGGAATCTTGTCGGAGGTCTATTTTGGATTGCCCCCGATTTTGGTGTTGGTCGGCGCGATCACGATGACAGCCTCCGTGATTTGGCTTGGAATCTCCTTTTGGAGAATGAAGGTGCAGACGGCGTAACCGGAGGGTTGACCATAAGGAAGGAAGCGGAGGAAGTTAAAAAACAACGAAAATCATGAACGAAAGGCAATTTGAAATTATCACTGCTGCGGGCCGATTGTTGACAAGGTCGGGGGTTGCTGGCTTGACAATCAAAAATCTGGCTTCCGAAATGAAGTTTACGGAAAGTGCCATCTACCGCCATTTTAAAAGCAAGGAGGCCATTATCATCGCAATGCTCGATTACCTTGCACAGACGATGGATGACCGGCTTAGAAGTGTCCTTGAAGGTGTGGAAGGTGCAGAAGCCAAGTTGACGGCTTTGTTTCATGACCAATTTCAGTTTTTCAAGGATGCTCCCCATTTTCTCGTCGCTGTATTTTCAGATGGCCTTTTGGAGCAAAGCCATGCCATCAATGAATCCATTTTGAATATCATGCAGATGAAAACCAAGCACCTTTTGCCCCTCATCGTCACCGGTCAGAAGGAGGGAGTCTTCACCACTACCGTGGAAGCCGATCACATTAGGCATATAGTCATGGGGGCGTTCCGGCTCCACATGTTCAAATGGCGTACATCCCAATTTCAATTTGATATCGTCACGACGGGTGATGCCTTGGTAGAATCCATCCTCGTATTGATACATGCCAATAGAAAATGAAAAATGTCCTCAAATACATCCTTGTGGCTGTGCTTTCAGTATTTGGACTGCTGACGTTGTTTCTCAGTACCTCAGTAATCTTTGACCTGTTTGGGATCAGAGCCAAGGAAGGAAACTATGTTTTGTTTGTCGTAGCTGCAAATTTTCTCGCGAGCCTAGGCTACTTGATCGCGGCAGTGGGGATCATCAAATCCCGGCAATGGGCGACGAAATTGCTTGCATATGCCACGGCCATCCTTTTGGTAGCTTTCCTAGCATTGATGTTTCATGTGAATGCCGGTGGTCTGTATGAGACCAAAACGATCGGCGCGATGATATTCAGGACTTCCTTGACCTTGCTTTTTACTTTGAGTTCCTATTTCCTTATTTCTCGTACACGTAAAGTTGAATGAAAAATATGAAAAATTCACTTGTGTTATTAATGCTGATGAGCGTGCTGATTTACAGTTGTGAAAAGCAACCCAGTGAAAACGCTAAAACGGAGGCAGGAGCCACCCAGACAGAAACCGATGCAACGCATGAGGATGGCCAACATGCACACACGGAATCAACCAACAAATTGTCCTTGGACAATGGGGTAAAATGGAAGGTCAATCCTGAAATGATGGTCCATGTGCAGCAGATGAAAACCGACATTGCCAAATTTGCTACGGAAACAGCGGGCGATTACAAATTGCTCGCGGACAAGCTTACGAAAGGCAACGACCAATTAATTGCAAGCTGCACAATGCAGGGCGCGGCACACGAAGAATTGCACAAATGGCTATTGCCCTTCATCGATTTGGTAGGACAATTCTCGAATGCGACCGATCAGGAAACCGCCAACTATACGTTCCAGTTGGTCCAAAATTCGATTAAAGAATTTGATGAGTATTTTGAATGAGACCAGTTGGGCACAAACAATTGATTGTTAAGGTTATAGGCTAAGGTCCTTGGGTGCAGTCCAAAACGTAGGAACATGATCACAATCATCGAATACAGTGACTTGGGTACCACAATGAGACATTCAAAATGTCGTAGTTTGGGTAGAATAGGATGGCAAGATGAAAATGCTTCTGCTGTCTCTAAATGTATCAATTTCGATACTTGTTTGCACCGAAAATGCCCATAACCATCCTTGGGGCAAAAGAATTCAAAATTGAAAACAATGAACGTCCAAGAACTCCATTCACCAGATAAGGAAGTCAGTACCAAAATGTTGTTTGCCGCGACTTCCGGCAAGGTCATCGCCATGCAAATATTGGCAGAGGGCCATTTGAAATCACATCAAACGCCTGCGCTTGCCCTACTTGTGTTGATCACAGGCAAGGTCGTCTTTGAAAATGAAAACGGGATGCATGTAACACTGCTACCGGGAGATTATGTAGAGATCGAAGCCAATGTAAAGCATTGGGTCAAGGGACTCGAACGCAGTCAGCTCCTCCTTATTCAATAAAAAAATTTATGCCATGAAGTTAGTAAGTATTCACAAACATGTACTGGCGCTTCTGTTGAGCTTGCTTGCCTTCCAAGTGGCAAGTGCGCAGATGTGGTCAATGGAGCAGTGCATCGACACAGCACTTGTGGCCAACAAAAATCTTCAAATGGGGAGGAACAATTTGGAAATGGTCACTGCGAAGCAGCGAGAAGCCAAGGCCAATCTCATTCCCAAATTGACCGCCAACGCAGACTACAAATACTTCACCAATATCCCTTACCAACTATTGCCATTGTCAATATTTGGTGGGCCAGAAGGCCAATTTAAGGAGGCTCAATTTGGTGTGCCGCACAACGCCAATGCAAACTTGCAATTGACTCTCCCGATCTACAATCCGCAATTGTACGGTGCAATCGAGACAAGCAAGGTCGCTGCGGATTTCACGACCCTGCAATACCGGAAGTCAGAGGAGCAGATCGTTTTCGAAGTATCCAATCTGTACTATAATGCCGTGATTTTGCACCATCAAATGGTCTTTGCAGACAGCAACTTGGTCAATGTACAAAAACTCGCAAAGAACCTGCAACTGCTTCAAGATCAGCTGATGGCCAAAGGTACAGACGTGAGCAAACTTCAATTGCAAGCCGCCCAATTGGCAACGCAAAGGGCCTTGCTTGAGAGCAAATACCTACAAATACTCAATGCCCTTAAGTTTGTAATGGGGCTACCGCCCGACCACACAATTGAAATTGACCACCGCATCGTTTACACCAACAATGCGGAATACAATAAAAGTTCAACCATCGATATTCAGTTGGCTGAGATGCAGTATCGGATGCTTACCAGAGACCTGGTGACGTTGCGCAACTCCAAGCTACCGTCTCTGTCCTTTTTTGGGACCCTTGGAACAACGGGATATGGATATGACAAGCAGCCAAATGCCTTTTTCAAACTTTATCCGATTGGTTTTGTAGGGATCCAGGCGTCCTATCCTCTGTTCAATGGAACTGTGACACAGCGCAAAATCGATCAAAAAAGAATCGAGCTGGAAAATGCGGATCTACAAGTCGCCTACTTGATGGATCAAAATGCGATGCAGATCGCCAATGCAAAAGCGCAAAGACAGGCCACACAACGATCCATCGAGACTTTTGCCTTACAAATCCAATTGAGCCAAACCATTTATGCGCAAACGGTCCTGCAACAAAAGCAAGGGTTGGCAACGCTGACAGAAATCTTGTTGGCTGACAATGCCTTGCGGGAATCACAGCAAGGTTACCTGGCCGCTGTGGTTGAATACCTCAAGGCAGACTTGGAATTGAAAAAATTGACAGGGAACATCTCCACTCAAAAAGCGAATTGAAAATGAAAAAGCGCACCTCCATCCTCAAGAAAATCCTCTACATCGTGTTGCCCTTGGCACTCATCATCGTCGTGGTGGTCAAGTTGAAGAGCAACAAAGCCAAAACGGAAGAAAAGGTCTACCAATTTGACAAAAGCCAAGCCCTCAATGTCTCGGCAGATACTGTACGCTTGGGCGCAATCGACGATGAACTGTCCTTCACAGGCACTTTCGAAGCCAACAAGGAGACCAAACTCAGTGCTGATGTCCAAGGGAAAATCAACAACATACTTGTAGACGTAGGCAGTCTAGTGCACAAGGGTCAATCATTGGTGCAATTGGACAATGCTTTGCTGCAGTACCAATTGCAAACAGTAGAACTTCAAATCAAAGGTCTGGAAGTGGATGTTGCGCGATTTGCAATCCTGGCAGAGGCCGATGCAATTCAAGGTGTGCAGCTTGAAAAGGCGCAACTTGGACTTTCAACCGCAAAGGTGCAACGGGCAAGTTTAATCGAGCAAATCAGCAAAACAACGGTGAAAGCTCCGTTTGCCGGCGTGGTCACCGCCAAGCTGAATGAAGTGGGCGGTTTTGCCGCGCCCGGGCAGCCACTCTTGCAAATCACGGAAATTGCTACGCTGAGATTTACAGTCAACGTTCCCGAAGGGGATTTGGGACAATTCACCGTTGGCAACCCATATTCCATCGTTGCCGATGCTTACCCGACCTTGGAGTTGCGCGCCAAAGCCACCATGATCGGAAGCAAGGCCAATGTTGGAAGCAGTTTCCCCGTACAATTCACCCTTCAGAATACACCTGACCTGAAAATCAAAGCGGGGATGTTTGGAAAAGTAGCAGCAACCACGCCAAATACGGAGGAAGTGATTGCAATTCCGACTTCGGCCATGTTGGGTACCGAAGGCAACCGCAAGGTTTACATCGTCAAAAACGGGAAGGTTTTCCTGCAGCCTATCACAGTCGGGAGAAGGAATGAAAACAAGGCAATCATCGACGGTGGTCTCAAGATAGGCGATGTTTTCGTCACCAATGGATTGATCAATCTTTTTGACAGCGCCAATGTGATCGTCAAATAAAACCACTTTGCTATGAATATCACCGAAATTTCTATCAAGCGGCCCTCTTTGATCATCGTGCTTTTCAGCGTGCTGACATTGTTGGGATTCATTGGCTACAGCAACTTGGGATACGAGTTGATGCCAGACTTCAACCAGCCTGTGGTGGTCATCAAGACGGTCTATCCAGGGGCAGAGCCCGGAGAAGTCGAAACATCTGTTTCGCGCAAGATCGAGGATGCACTTTCCAACCTCGAAGGCGTGGACTACCTCGTCACCAAATCACTCCCCAATGCTTCCGTGATCATTGCAAACTTGAAATATGGGACTGACCTGGACAAGGCAATGCAGGACGCCCAGCGGTACATCGACAACATCAGGAAGGACTTGCCGCAGGATATTTTGAGTCCCGTCATGAGCAAGGTTTCGCCCAACGACTTGCCGATCATGTCGGTAAGCGCCAGTAGCAATTTGCCGGGCAAGGAGTTTTACCAAAAAATGCAAGACGAGTACCTTCCACAGATTCAGCAACTCAAAGGCGTTGCCGAAATCACCATCCTCGGTGGGGAAGAACGTGAAATTCAGGTGCGCGTCGATCAAGAGAAACTGAAGCTCTACAAAGTGTCCTTGACGCAGGTCATCGAATCCATCAACCGTTCCGGACTTGACCTCCCCGCAGGGAAGGTGCAATCGGCCGAGGAAAGCAATTCGGTGCGGCTCACGGGGAAATTTTTAACACTTGCCGCCATTGAAAATGTTCAGATTGCGATGCCCTTGCAGGGTAGCCCCATCTATGTAAAGGATGTCGCAACGGTCGTAGATGGCACTAAAGAGACCAGTTCCATCAGCAGGTACAACGGGAAAAACGGCATTGGTCTCATGATCAAAAAGCAAGGAGATGCCAACGCCGTTGCTGTTTCTACCTTGATTCGAGAGAAATTCCTTGCCATTTCTCGTGAGAATGCCAGCGCAGGGGTCAACTTTATCATCGCCGATGACAGCACCGACAATACGATTGCGGCCGTCGATTCCGTCATTTTTGACCTCATATTGGCGGTGTTGTTGGTTTCGCTGGTCATGCTCCTCTTTTTGCGCAGTTTCAGAAACTCCTTGATTGTGTTGGTGGCGATTCCGACCTCATTGGTCACGGCATTCGCAGTCATGTGGTTGTTGGGCTACACGCTCAACTTAATGACTTTGCTGGCGATGTCATTGATCATCGGGATTTTGGTGGACGATGCCACGGTGGTGCTGGAAAACATTCAAAGGCACTTGGACATGGGAAAGGAAAAGCGGTTGGCGGCTGCGGACGGCAGGCAGGAAATTGGCTTTTCTGCCTTGTCGATCACCTTGGTGGACGTCGTGGTATTCATTCCCATCTTGTTTTTGCAGGTATTTGTGGCCGATATGCTCAAACAATTCAGTGTGGTTGTGGTGACATCCACCCTCACAAGTTTGTTGGTGGGTTTTACGCTCACGCCTTGGATGGCCTCAAGAATTGGCAAGAAGGAGGACTTGAAGCCCATCAATATCTTCAACCGGTTTTTGCTTGGTTTTGAGCATTTATTGGAAAGTTTTATCGAATGGTATGGAAGACGTTTGGAATGGGTCCTCCGGCATAAATTGGTCTTCACGGGGATTGTCCTGCTGCTCTTTGCGATGACATTGGGCATCATGAAGCAAGGCATCATCGGTCAAGAGCTGATCTCAACGGGTGACCAAGGAAAATTTCGATTGAATCTCGAGTTTGACAAATCGACTTCGATTCAGCAAAATGACCGCGTAGCCCAAAAGATTGAAAGTTACTTGTTACAACAGCCCGAGATCGCCACAGTATTCAGCAACGTGGGCGGTCCAAGCACGGGGATCGGAAGCCTCGGGGTTGGTTCACCCAACAAGACCGAGTTTACCATTCAACTCAAGCCTGTGGACAAGCGCAAGAAGCAGCCCACGGAAGAGTTCATGAAAAAACTGCGTGACGACTTGCGAAATGGCTTTCCAGGGATCAATTATTCGATGGCCACGCTTGGGCTGATTCCGCGCACCGCCCCAATCGAGCTGACCCTTAGTGGTAGCGACCTGGACTTGGTGATGCAAACAGGGGCGAAACTCAAAGACGCCTTGGAAAAGATCAAAGGAGCAGACAATGTGCGACTATCGGTCGAGGAGGGGAGTCCCGAATACAAGGTCATTCCCGACAAGGATAAAATGCAGCGCTTAGGCCTTTCGACCGCTTATGTGGGCCTCAATTTGCGTAGCGCATTTACCGGAAACGACGACGCTTCGTTGACTGAAAACGGGACTGAGTTTCCCGTGCGGATATGGCTCAATGGTTTTGATCGGCAAAATTATGACGATGTGCAGCAATTTACCATCATCAACCCAATGGGCTTGGCAGTGGAGGTTGGTCAATTTGCAGTCGTCGAGCAAAGCAACAGCCCATCGCTGTTGGAACGCAAAGATCGGCAAGCCGCAGTCACACTCACGGCGGATGCCTTGGGTAGGCCCTCGGGAACCGTTGCAGGGGAGGTAGTTACCTATCTCAAAAGTAATCCATTGCCTGCCGGAATAGAGATGACATGGGGCAGCGACATCAAACGGCAAAATGACAGTTTTGGCGCACTGGGCATGGTTTTGCTGCTCTCGTTTGTTTTGATCTACCTGATCATGGTGGCATTGTACGATAGTTTCATCTATCCTTTTGTCGTCTTATTCTCGATTCCCGTGGCAGCAATCGGCGCATTCTTTGCATTGAACCTGTCGATGAGCAACTTGAGTTTGTTTGCCTTGCTTGGCTTGATCATGCTCATGGGGTTGGTTGTAAAGAACGCAATCCTCATTGTCGATTTTACCAATCAGCTCAAGGCACAAGGCAAGCATTACAAAGAGGCGCTGATCATCGCTGGCAAAGGTCGCATGCGTCCGATTTTAATGACGACGCTCTCCATGGTGATTGGCATGCTACCGATTGCACTAGGGTCAGGCACAGCAAGCGAATGGAAAAATGGCCTTGCGTGGGTCATCATTGGCGGCTTGCTTTCATCTTTGATTTTGACGGTTTTTTTAGTTCCAATGGCCTATTACGTCGTCGATAGGATCAAGGAAAAATTCAATTCGAGGAAGGGCGAAGCGGGCTTGATGTAGCCATTGTGGAAAATGTTTTTAATAAGATGCGTGAATATGCGCAGTATTTTGCTTGCCTGATGTTTGTTTCAATAAATTCGAACTGAAATCTATTGCTTTGCAAAGAACTGAAACGAAAATAGAACTTATGGAAGATCGTCATGCACACTGGGAAGAGGTGTACGCTAAAAAGCAGCTCCACGAGGTGAGTTGGACACAGGAGCGACCTGAGACCTCCCTACGGTTCATCAGCGAGGTGGGACTGCCGACCACAGCAAGCATTATTGACATTGGGGGTGGGGACAGTCGCTTGGTCGATTGCCTGCTTGAAATGGGATTCACCGACTTGACTGTACTGGACATATCCGAGTCGGCGATTGCAAGAGCAAAATCTAGGCTTGGGGCCCGCGCCAACGGCGTGACATGGGTCGTCGCCGACATCGAGGATTTCGTGCCGGAAAGGAGCTACGACCTTTGGCATGACCGCGCTACCTTCCATTTCCTCACCACTCCGCAACAAGTCGAAGCATACGTGGCAAAGGCGGCGATTGCCGTCAGTGGCTACCTCACGATTGGTACGTTCAGCGAAAATGGGCCTGAGCGATGCAGTGGATTGCCTGTCAAGCAATACTCCGAAGACGAGCTTGCCCTAGTCCTAGCCTCGGGGTTCAGGAAGATTCGATGCACACATGAGGACCATTTCACGCCGTTTAATACCATTCAGAATTTCCTATTCTGCAATTTCGGGAAGGCGGCATAGAACTTGGGAGATTTAATGATCGGCTCCTTTCTGGCCGATGCAAACCTAAGCCTGGAAACCGGCAGGCTCAATCGGCTATCGCCAACCGAGCAGGGATGCATTGTCTTCGCGATTGAATGAACAGCACGCCCTTGCCGCAGGCATCACAGAACGGATCGCAGATGTTGCAAACCCGAACTAGGCAATGCCCCAAGTGGAGCGCAAGATGGGGAGTGGTGTGGTGGACGGCATGGAAGTAGCCGAACTGTGTGATTGGATGGTGATCAACCTTGAAGCATTGCAAAAGTGATTGAACACCAAATCGTTCCTTGCACAAGGTTTGCACTCCCTCGAATACCGTGTGAAAGCGAAAAGCGGATGGAAACCGCCTTGGTACGAGAAAACGTATGCCAGGTGGTGTGGGGGGGCGGGAGCAAGGGCATACGCCTTTGCTTCCTCCTACCCGATTAGAAAAAGGTTTCCAACATCGTAACGACCCGCCGCAGGCGGGTCGAGCATTTTGAAATGGTGAAGTACCCGATATGCATCTTTTGAAATTGTCTCACCGAAATTTCTGATAGATATTGTTCGTAAAAATGATGTGTATCATATAAAATAGATTCTATTGCCGCTAGTTTTGTTTCCGAAGGACAATGTCAAACGTATTGTATGACGGAGGTCCGGAAAAATGAAGCGCTAAAAGCAAATACAAAATGAAAAATCCCCAAGAACTCTCACAGCAAAAAGTAGGCGAAATCGTGCTTGCCAACCCGAATGCAATGCGTGTCTTCACGAAGTTTGGTATCGATTTTTGTTGCGGTGGCAAGCTGACGCTTGAAGTCGCATGCAACAAGCGCAAATTGCAATTGTCTGATGTGGAACAGGCTTTGGTCGAAGCTGCCATTGCCGCCGAAGCCCCCGACACCCTTGAAGATCCGCAAAATTGGGCCTTGGATCGCCTTGCTGACCATATCGTGGGCAAGCATCATGCTTTCGTTGCCGAACAAACGCCCGAAATTTTGCGATTGCTCGACAAAGTGAGCAAAAGGCATGGCCCTGAGCACCCTGAATTGTACGAGATGAATTCGATTTTCCAGGCAGTCGCTGGCGAATTGGCGCAACACATGAAGAAAGAGGAGCTGATCCTTTTTCCTGCGATCAAGCGCCTTGCCTTGGTAGATCGCGGAGAGGCTGTCTATCAAACACCACCCTTTGGTTCCGTCGCCAATCCCATCAACATGATGGAAATGGAGCACGAATCTGCCGGCGGTGGCTTGGATCAGATTAGAACGCTTGCCAACAATTTCACTTTGCCTGAAGGTGCCTGCATGAGTTATTGGCAGGTCTATCAATTGCTCGACGCCTACGAAAAAGACCTTCACGTACACGTTCACTTGGAAAACAATATCCTTTTCCCCAAGGCGATTATCCTGGAATCCAAATTGACGCAAATGCAACACGTATGATTGCCAAGGCCAACATCGACCTCGCAAAAAGTGAACTTGTACGCCAAGCGCTCAGGTTCTGGTTCGCTGACAACGACCACATCCGTTCGCCATTTCCGCAATATATCCAAGTGGAAACGCAACGGCAATCGGTCAAAAAATTTGGGGAATGGCTTGACCACCTCACCGAAAAAGCCAAGGACGACGTCAACGATGAAATCCTCGCGGAGAAATTTGAAGAATGCCTGTTTGAGGCCGCATTGGAACTGGTAGAGGAGGAGGATGAGCGGATTACGCTGCTGTATCCATTTCTGCCGAGGATCGGCGACCCGGTTTCTTCGCAGGTCGAAGGCCCGGCCCATCTGCCCTCTCATGTAAAGGCACGCAAGCTTGTATCCGAAGGAGACAATAAATATCTTCAGCTGAGCATGCAGGAAGATGCATCCGACAAAACTTGGGAAACCAAAATGGAATTGCCTGCGTGATGTCACTTGCTACGGCTGTGGTGGAGAGTGGAAAGTGGAGAATGATAAAGAAAATCAACTCTCAACTCTCCACTTTCAACTCTCCTCGAATTCGGCACGATGCTGATCCATTCAAAAACAACTCTGAACTCAATTCAAAGCAATGAAAATTATAGACACAGTAACAGGAAAACGCCTCGACGGTCTCGACAAGAAGACGCAGGCGCAATTGGCCAAGTCCGATCCCGTCAAACGCAACGTGGAAAAGGGCTTGGAAGACGAGGAATATTCACCGATGGATCCGCCGGAAGCCTACGAATTGACGGGCGACCTCAAGGATTTTAAAATGGAAGACCTCTCCACGCCGCTTCAGGCGTTGGTGCACGAACATGAGGAAGGCATGAAAATGGTGACGGCATTCGAAGCGGCCATGATCGCTTTCCGGGACAACCAATTCCAGCTCAATGAAGGTCTCAACGATGCCTTTACGACCTTCTTCAGCTATTTTGAAGACGAATTCCTTGCCCACAATCGCCGCGAAGAGAAATATCTTTTCCCGATCATGCATGAGCGCCTGATTGCTTCTGGTGAGCATAGCAAAGGTGAGCCCAAAACTACGGCAGTGGATTTGTTCGAAGACGACCATGTGAAATTTATTCAGTTGGCTGCCCTCTGCTTTAACTTCTTAGGACTCGGCGTTCGTCTGCGTGACCCGCGTTCGCAGTTGTTGGTGATGGATGTCGCGGTCAACAATGGCCTGGAATTGGTCGAATTGATCAAACTCCACATTTTCCGCGAAGACCACACGCTTTTCCCGCTCGCGCAACGCCTCCTTTCGCTTGAGGAACTCGCTGCCATCGAGGCCAAACTCTAATTCACTTGTCATGGAACTCCGAGACCAATTTGGCCGCGTCCACGATTACCTCCGCATTTCTTTGACGGAGCGCTGCAACCTGCGCTGCTTTTATTGCATGCCAGAGGAGGGAATCGAGAAGCGGCCCCGCGATGAGTTTATGACCACGGAAGAATTGCTACATATTGCGGATACCTTTGTGCAGCTCGGCGTGAAAAAAATTCGGTTGACGGGTGGCGAACCATTGGTCCGCAAAGATGCAGGAACGATTTTGCGGGCACTTAGTGCGCATCCCGTGGATCTCGGGATTACCACTAACGGAATTTTGGTTCACCAATATTTGGAGGACTTTTTGGCTTCGGGAATGAAGTCCATCAACGTGAGTTTGGACTCGCTCGATGCTGAAAAACAAGCCAAAATATCGCGGAGGGACTACTTTCCACAGATTATGGACAATATTCACCTCCTGCTCAAAAATGATTTCCATGTCAAGGTCAATGCGGTGATCATGCAAGGGGTCAATGAGCAGGAGGTGGTAGATTTCGTCGAATGGACCAAGGATTTTCCCTTGCACGTGCGTTTCATCGAGTTCATGCCCTTCGACGGAAACCAATGGAACTGGGCCAAAAAGGTTTCGTCCGCGGAGATGATGGCGGCGATCCAAGCCCGATTTGACGCTGACCAATTGGAACGCATTGCAGACCGCCCCAATGACACCGCCCGCAACTACCGCATTGCTGGCTATCAGGGCACTTTTGGCATGATCAGTCCGGTTACGAATCCGTTTTGTGACAGCTGCAACCGCATTCGATTGACGGCGGATGGCAAATTGAAGAACTGCCTGTTTTCGCAAACGGAAACCGACCTGCTCGGCGCCCTGAGAAGGGGAGAAGACATCGTTTCCCTCATCCAAACCTCGATTTGGGATAAAAAAGCTGCCCGTGGTGGCATGACTTCCTTCGAATTGGAAGGGGCAATGCATACTAATCGGAGCATGATCAAAATTGGCGGATGAGTGATGGTTTCTTGAAAACTGTTTTGTTAATTGCTATGTTCATGAATGAATAGCGATGGAGACTCAAAAGAAATACGAAGTATCGTTTCGGATCTGGTTTTACACCGGCGGCGACAAGCTTTTGGGCATCGGCCGGGTGGAATTGCTCGAACGGATCCGAAAGACGGGTTCCATTTCCAGTGCAGCCAAGGAAATGAAAATGGCCTATCGCCAAGCCTGGCAAATGGTGGAGGAGATGAATGCCCGTTCCAATTCGCCATTGGTCGAGAAGAAGATCGGCGGCAGAAGCGGGGGAGGGGCCATCGTGACCGAAGCTGGCTTGAAAGCGATTGATTCCTTTCATAAATTGGAGGACAAAGTCAGGGCCTTCATCGCCAAGGAGGCCAAATACCTTGATTTTTGATATTTTTTTGTTCATCGCTATTCATTCACGGGAATAGCGGTGGCACCATTTGATACGATGAAAAGATTGAAGCAATGAAACGGAAGCCAATCAAAATTGCAGGAACTAGGTGGAACCATGTTGCCATTCTATTCTGCGTGTTGCAGATGTATGGGGGAGTCGTTCTTGCACAAGTGCAGCACGACAGCCTCGCAGTCCTTGGCGACAGCACCAAAAATTTCAACCTGAATGGCCTCGTGATCACGGCCTCCAGGACTTCCGAGTCATTTTTGCGCTCGCCCGTGAGCATCGAGCGCTTGGATGCAAAAGACGCCCACCTGATGGGGGCACCCACATGTTTTGATGCCGTTGAAAACTTGAAAGGCGTGCAAATGATTACGCCGAGCCTAGGATTCAAAGTGATCAATACCCGTGGATTCGCCAATACAACCAATGTGAGGTTCAGTCAGCTGATCGATGGTTTGGACAATCAGGCTCCCCATATCGGCGCGCCGATCGCCAACGCCCTCGGCGCCAATGACCTTGACATTGACAAAATCGAAATCATTCCCGGCACTGCCTCCGCCCTGTACGGTTTGAATGCCATCAACGGCCTCGCAAACATCCAAACCAAAAACCCCTTCGAATTTCAAGGGCTGAGTGTTCAGCAATTGACGGGTCTCAATCACCTCGGAGGATTGGACAATGTGGGACCGAGGGGCTATGCGCAGACCAATTTCCGCTATGCCCAGGTGATTCATCCGAAGTGGGCATTCAAGATTTCTGGCTCTTTTACCAATGGAAACGACTGGGTGGCAGACGATCGACGAGATTTGGCCGCAGCACTCAATGCCTCTACCGGCCTCATCGGCGCAGACAATCCGGCGAGGGACGAGGTCAATGGCTATGGGAACGAATCCTCCAACCGCCGGACGCTGAACCTCGATGGCAAGAAGTACGTGGTCGCGAGAACGGGATACCGCGAGGTGGACATCGCCGATTATAACCTGCAAAACTTGAAAGGCGACGCCGGCCTGTTTTGGCGTCCAAAACAGGGACATCAGCTAGCATTGACCTACAAAGGCGCCCTGCTCAACAATGTCTATCAACGGTCCAATCGCTTTCGCCTGCAAAATTATGGATTGCAACAATTCGCTGCAGAATACAAAGGCAAAGTGGTCCAAATTCGGTCGTATCTAACTACAGAGAATACCGGAAAGTCCTTCAATATGCGGTCCTTGGCAGAAAATATGGACCGCGCCTACAAAACAGATGATCAATGGTTTGCGGATTATACAACTGCTTTTGAAATAGCGCGTTTGGGCGGGAGCACAGAGGCGGATGCCCATCAGGCGGCACGTGTGGGCGCAGACGCAGGCAGGTATCAACCCGGGACGGATGCCTACGACACCAAAAAGGCCGAACTCGTGAACATTAACAATTGGGATGTGGGCGCAGCGCTGCGTGTGAAGTCGCGCTTGATACATGCCGAAGGATTGCTGAATTGGGACGTCTTGTTTCCGCAGTTGTTTGAAAGTTTGGGTGCGCAAGCCATGATGGGATTTGACCACCGCACCTACGCAATTGTGCCCGATGGCAACTATTTTATCAACCCCGAAGACAGCAGCCGCAACCTTCTGTACAGCAAATCGGGTGGATTTCTGCAGCTCAACAAAGACCTCCTCAAGACGAAACTCCGACTAGGCGCTACCTTACGCACCGACAAAGCAGATTATTTCTCTTGGAAGTTAAATCCCAGGTTTACCGCTGTTTATTCTCCGTTTCCGGCCTTGAATTTCCGAGGATCCTACCAAAGTGGCTATCGGTTTCCGAGCATTTTTGAAGGCTTTTCCAATGTCGTGAGCGGTGGCGTGAAGCGGGTCGGTGGCTTGCCCGTGATGTCCCAGGGGATCTTCGAAAATTCTTGGACCAAAGCCTCCATTGATCTCTTCCAAGCAAAGGTCATTGCAGATGTGAACGCGCAAGGAATGACACAGGCGCAGGCCATTGAGGCCAACAAGGGATTGTTGAAGCGCAATCCTTATACCTACTTGGAGCCCGAATTTGTACGTTCGCTGGAATTTGGTGTCAAAGGATTTGCAGTACAAAACCGGTTGCTGATGGATGCGGACTTTTATTACAATACCTACGACAATTTTATCGCGCAGGTCGAGGCAAGCATGCCCAATACCGCTGATCCTGATTCCATTCCCACCTACCTCAATGTCAAATCCAAACAGACGCGTTACCGACTTTGGACAAATTCGAAGTCCAAAATTTACAATTATGGTGCTGGCCTAGGATTGCGCTACCGCATCAATGACCATCTCTCCACGTTGGCCAACTTTAGCTATTGCAAGCTCCAAAAGACAGACGATCAAGATGGCTTGGAGGATGGATTCAATACGCCTGCCGTGATGGTAAATGCGACAATCATCGGCGAAAAGCTCTGGAAAAACCTCGGCGCAAGTGTCACAGGCCGCTACCAAACTGCATTTGACTACGTTTCCTTTCTCGTCAGCGGGACCGTTCCCGCCTTCTGGACCTTGGATGCGCAAGTCAATTATGTTTTTGCGAATCAGGGAATCACAGCCAAATTGGGCGGCACCAACTTCCTCAATCGCGGGTATTCCTCGCTGCTGGGCGGTCCAAGAATCGGCGGATTTTATTACCTCTCGTTGACCTGGGAGATCAGGGAATAATACTGGGCTATTCCTTTCCATCCTTGAGAACGCCTATTGTATCTCCGAATATGAACTCGATTTTGCATGGGCGAATGGCCATGAAATTCCAATGCAGATTGCAAAGCCGCACGCGGAGGCATGACTTCCTTCGAATTGGAAGGTGCGATGCACAGCAATCGGAGCATGATCAAAATTGGCGGCTAAATTGGCCGCATCGTTGGCGCTACCCAAAACGCGGTGTGAGCGCCAGCGACGCTTCTTGTGCTACATTGGTATTGCCCCATATTTGGTGGGTACACAAATATTGCGTAAACAAAGGTACTTTCCTGCGCGATCTCCACCAGGAACCAATATCTCCAATCAATCCGCCGGCTCAAACCTTGCCTGAAAAAACCGCAAATACTTTGGTTCATACACCATTTTTAATCCACCAATGGCGTCACGGTTTTCATAGACTGCTTGCACGGACTCCGCCACCACATCCATATGTGCCTGCGTGTAAACGCGCCGCGGGATGGTCAGGCGTACCAATTCGAGTTTTGGGAAATTGTTTTCCCCTTGCGCATTGCGGCCGGCACTCACGATGCCACGCTCCATCGACCGGATGCCAGCATCCAGGTAAATTTCGGCAGCAAGGCGCTGCGCCGGGAATTGGTCCTGCGGAATATGCGGCAGGAATTTGCGCGCATTCAGAAAGACGCCATGCGTGCCAATGGGGCGCACAATCGGAATGCCGGCATCAAGTAACTTTTGTCCAAGGTAAAAGACCTGCCCCACGCGCGCGCGGATGTGGTCGTCTTGCAAGGATTCTTCGATGCCAATCGCCATCGCCTCCATGTCACGCCCCGCTAAACCACCGTAGGTATGCAGCCCCTCATAAACGACCACCATGTTGCGCGCTTCCTCAAAAATTTCGTAATCATTCATCGCAAGAAAGCCGCCAATGTTGACCAAGGCATCCTTCTTGGCACTCATCGTCGCAGCGTCTGTCAGCGAACAAATTTCATGGACGATCGCAGCAACGGATTTTTGGGCATATCCTTCTTCCAATTGCTGAATCAAGTACGCATTCTCAGCCACACGCGTCATGTCATGCACAATGCGTATGCCATGCTGCGAACAAAGTTGACGCAGGGCTTTCAAATTTCCCATCGAAATCGGTTGCCCGCCTGCCATGTTTACCGTCGTGGCGACACAGATATAAGGAATCTTATTTGCGCCTTTTTCAGCAATGAGGCGGCTGAGTTTTTCCAAATCGATGTTTCCTTTGAACAGAAATGGATCTTCGGGATCATGCGCTGCATCGACGATTACATCTACAAATGTGCCGCCTGCCAGTTCTTGATGCAATCTTGTTGTCGTAAAATACATGTTCCCAGGCACAAAATCTCCGGGCTTGATTAGCAACTTGGAGAGGATATGTTCGGCTGCGCGGCCCTGATGCGTGGGCACAACATATTTGTAGGAGTAGCGGTCTTGAATGGTCTTTTCAAGGTGATAATAATTTCGGCTGCCTGCATACGCCTCATCGCCCATCATCATCCCTGCCCATTGTCGATCACTCATGGCCGACGTGCCACTGTCAGTCAGCAAGTCGATGTAAACATCCTCCGACTTCAGCAAAAATGTATTGAATCCTGCTTCCTCAAGCGCTTTTTTGCGGTAGGCGGATGTCGTCATGGTAAGTGGTTCTACCATTTTGATTTTGTAGGGCTCTGCCCAAGACCGTTTCTTGTCCATGTTGTTCAAATTTTCGCAAAGGTGCTAGCCTTGTATTTAGAAAGGTATGATGTGAATCATGTTTTGGCTGGTACTAAGTCTTGCTGCTTACACCAAAGCTGACCATGACAATACTCATGGATTTAGATGACAATGCTGCCTTAATTGGCGGAGCTTGAATCAAGTTTCAGGTGGGTATGCTGATGAGAATATTGTTGATTTCGCCAACGATTGATGCTGACAAACGAACCAACAAGGGATTAATGATGCCGCAGTTGTCCTTGCATATTTTGGCTGGACTCACGCCGGCGGAACATCAGGTAACGCTGATTGAGGAGGAGGTGCAAGATGTTGATTTTGAATTTGAATGCGACTTGGTCGGGCTCAGTTGTATGACTGCGAATGCGCCGCGGGCTTACGAACTTGCCACCGAATTTCGGCGACGAGGAAAAACGGTGGTGATGGGTGGAGTGCATCCAACCATTCTGCCAGAGGAAGCCGCGCAATATGCTGATTCAGTGGTGATTGGTGAAGCAGAAGGCGTGTGGGGATTATTGTTGGACGATTTTCAGCAGGGACGACTGCAGCCTACCTACCACGATCCGCAGCCCGATATGGATCAATATGTGCGCAAGGATTTTACGAAAATCATCGGGAAGCGCCTTTTTCAGCTCGTGCCCATTATGACCACACGCGGCTGTCCCTACAAATGCGATTTCTGCTGCGTTTCAGATTTGTATGGCACTAAAATTCGCCATACTTCGATTGAGAATGTCTTGCGAGACATCCATGAATCCAAAGCGCGCAATTTTATGTTCTTGGACGACAATATCATTGGACATGCCAAGTATGCCAAGGAGTTGTTTCGTGCCATCAAGCCTCTGAAAATCAACTGGGTCGGGCAAGCGTCGGTTTCTTTGCTTGTGAGAGACGACGAACTCATGCAACTCGCGGCCGAAAGCGGATGCAAGGGACTATTTTTTGGTTTGGAAAGCGTCTCCGAATCGCAATTGGGCACGATGAAAAAGGCCATCAAAGACATCGAGAACCTCGAAAATGCACTTTTTAAAATTCGAAAATCAGGAATCTTGATTCATGCCTCGATGGTGTTTGGGTTTGACAGCGACACCCACAAAGTCTTTGATGAAACGGTTGATTTTCTCATTCGCAACCAAGTGAGTACCGCTTCCTTCAACATTTTGACCCCTTATCCAGGTACCAAAACCTATCTCGATTTGAAGAAGGCTGGAAGGTTGATTACCACCGATTGGCGGTACTATGACCACAATACCGTCGTTTTTCAGCCGACCAATATGTCGCCTTACGAATTGCAAATGGGCAAAATCAATGCCCGAAAACGGTTTTACAGCCGCGTTTCCATTTTGAAGCGGTTGCGCGGGAATCTATTTGGCGCTGCAATTTATTTGGCAACAAACTTTGCGCACCGCCGGCAGGTCCGTGTGGAGGAGCAGCGCATTGCCCGCCTGCGTCCCATTTTGTTTACCCAAAACTCCGAATTCAGATGAAAAAGCAACCCACACTAGAGACCGTTGCCGTTGTCGGCGGTGGAATGGCCGGCCTGATGTCAGCTTATTTTTTGGCGAAAGCAGGGTTTTCTGTGACCCTCTTCGAAAAAAATACCTGTGGATCCGGCACCACAAAGTTTGCAGCAGGCATGCTTGCGCCAGTTTCTGAACTCGAATTTACCGAATTGAGCTTGCTGCGCATCGGGATGGAAAGTAGGGAATTGTACAATGAATTGGAATGGGACTTAGGCGATATTGGATTGATTCGTGCAGGAACCCTTGAGGTGGGTTTGGAGGCAGACGATGAGGCCTATTTGCGACGTTCCTTTGAATTCCAGCAACAACAAGGTTTAAACGTCAAATGGGTTGATGCCAAGGCGATTCAAGAAATTGACCCTTTCGTCGCTGCCAACATTCCTTTTGGAATTTATTCGGCAGACGACATTCAAATCGATCATTTTCTGTTGATCCAAATCCTGCTCGATCGCCTTCCCAAAATGGGCGTTGAAATTTGCGAACACAATGCGATGTTGGCCCTTTCTGAGGCACCCAAAGGTAAGTTGAGGCTGCTTGCAACGTTTGGGGAGTGGAAATTTGACCGCGTGGTCATGACCGTGGGTGCATTTGGAGGGGAGGCAATACCGTTACCAATGCCGATTTATCCTATACGGGGAGAAGTGATCAGCCTTGCGCCGCCTTTGTCGCCATTTCTGAGAACCACCATTCGCATTCGCAGTCGAATTTATGGAAATGCCTACGTGGTTCCCAAGCCGGATTGTATCATCGTCGGCACAACTTCGGATGAAAAGGGTTTTGCACCGCGGAATACTTTTGGCGGGATCCTGAACATCGCGCGGAAATGTTATGCAGCCGTGCCAGGATTGTATGATTTAGATATTTTGGAGATCGGTGCAGGATTGCGTCCTGCGACTTTGGATCGACTTCCTATGATCGGCAAGGAACAAGGTCGTGAAGTCTATCACCTCAATGGCTTGTACCGCCACGGCATTTTACTGAGTCCTCTGATGGGAAAAGCAATGGCAGACTTGGTTCAGAATAGAAAATTGTCGCCGGACTTTGCCGCCTCCGGAATCAGATAATTGGAGTGTTGGCGGTGTAAATTCCCGCGTTTGCCTTCGGCGCAAAACTCACAAAGGTTCTGGCAAGGAAATCGCCGTCAGCTGCTGCTCAAGCCGCGCGATTTCAGCGAGAAACGCCGCCCGGTATTCGTTTGATTCACGCACCATTTTTTCCTCCAAGGTTTTGCAATAAACCATCCCTGCAAGCAGGTTTTCCTTGAACTTCTTCAGGTAATTGGCCTGCTTGGTGGTCAGGTTTCCAATACTCTTTGTGATCTCCTTCTTGAAGTAATCTAGGTACAACACCGCCTCGTTGACAAAAAAATTGGGGCGAGGCAATTCATTGAGATGGTTTTCGCGACCATAAATATGATCAACCATTTCGCGTAGCGAAAAAGTCTTGGAAAAGTACGCCAAGTTGGGGCCCGGGCAAATACTCACGGACTTTAGCTTATGCGGTGGTTTTAATTCATGGTTCAGATAGGCAGGTGTCGCCAAGCCATTGCAGATACATTCCTTTTCTGTCACAGCTTCAATTTTTGCCTTCGCTTCCTCAGAAGGTATGTCGAGCGCTAGAATCTGTTTGATTTTGAGGTTTTGGTATTCGCGCGAGGCCAAACAAATAGGCTTTTCGGTGAATTCTGTGTCAAAACTGAGGTATTTGTTGTAGCAGGGACTACCGGGCCGACCCTTGTCGATCCTTTGAATGCGCTCCATTTCCGCCGAACTGTTGCGCAAATTGTTGAAGGGAACCCCGAGCGGCGAAGCATTGCTGAGATAATAGTCTTGTGGCTTGGCCGTTTCAAGTTGATGCAGCGTATCAGCATCCACCGTAGTCGCCTCGGGAACAAGCAGGAAGGGGCTTCCCCATCCGCAGCTGTCCACGGCAAAATTCTCGCGAAGAAATTCGTGTTCGTTGTGGGTGCCAATACCGCCTTGCACCGAAAGCTTGATCTCAGGACTTACCAGAAATGGATGCAGGTGCTTCAAAACCAAGGCATTGTTGCAAATTTCCAACAATTCTGCGGTCAGCGCGTCCTTCTTTTGATGAAATTCTTCAAGAATGGGTGCAAGCAAGAATCCTTCGCTAGCGAAGGCATGGCCACCGCAATTCAGACCTGATTCTATGCGAAATTCGGAGACCCAGAGTCCCTTTTTGGCGAGGAATTTGCCTTGGATCATGGCCGAACGAAAGTCACTGACCTTGAGAATGATTTTTTTGGACAATTGTCCATCCGCATTCGGGAAAAAATCAGCAAAGGATTCGCAGTAGGAATACAACCTTGGATTCATCCCCGCCGAAAACACGACGGAAGATTGCAATGTACTTAATGCAAAACCGCGCAAAGCTGCCATGGCGTCTGCATCCTCCGCAGGCAAAACCTCGCCGGATGCGGCGTAATTGGTCTTGTCCACTTTGGTCATGATGTTCACGTCAATCGCGCCGGGAACCAAATATTGTTGCAAAACTGCCTGCAGTTCGGACTTTTCAACCCCATCAGGAAGCCCTTTCATTCGGCGGTACAACGGAGAAGCTTCCGCAGATTCAGGCAACAATTCGAAGTATTTGCAGATCTCGTTGCCCTCGTCGAAGGCTTCATGGGCCAAAATCTTTATTTGTGATTGCACGATCTGTTGCAGCAAATTGAGGTAGGCAGTAATGCGTCTTGCGCGGAAATCCACCTCCTTTTCGAGGATGGGATCGAATCGAATGTCATACATCGCCGAATAATGCTTGCGCATGTCTTCGACCAAACCGTCGCCGACAATCGAAACCACAGATGAAATGCCAAATCGCGCGACTTTCACGGGGGAATCAATTGTAAATGCCAATCCCATTACGGGGATGTGGAACGTATGTTGTGAAGGAAATAACCCTTGTTGCGCCATCATTTTATGTTTCATCCACCTGCTCACCAACCGAGCTGGCTTTTTAATTTTCAAGTCTAAGTCTTTGTTTTTGATTTTAGCATGAAATATGATGTGAATCATTTAATCTAAAGGTTGGCTTGCCAAGATTGCAGCCATTATCTAGGAAACGAATGTCGAATGGAATGAAGCATGTCCCAGAAGTTCAACAAAAGCTGAAATGGCTGCGTAGGGCCACCTTCTTTACGCTGGCAATCCTCTATTTTGGCTACAGCTTGGCAGTTTACGTGGCCGGGGCCGGGGAGGGGACCAAGGGGAAACTCGTCACCCAGGAGGCGCAACGTGGGAAAATGATTTGGCAGGAGCACAATTGTCAGGCTTGCCATCAGATTTACGGTTTGGGAGGGTATTTGGGGCCGGATCTCACTGATTTTATGTCTATTCCAGGCAAGGGTGCCCCATGGGTGAAGGCCATGTTGCAATCTGGTCCACGCACCATGCCGCGTTTCCAGCTCTCTGAATCCGAATTCGATGCCCTGATCGCCTTCCTCGCTACGGTGGATGAAAGCGGCAATTTCCCCGAACCACAGGCCAAAGTGAATTGGTGGGGCTCATTTGACTTATAAGCCGACGAAATAGTTGTCCAGAAATCTGCCTGTCGATGAAAGCTCCCAAATATCCCTACTATTTTATTGGTTTATCCATGATTTGCCTGCTTGCATGCGTGCTGATGGGGCTAACAGGGGCATTTCAATATGTATTTCCAGCGTTGTTCAAATCCTTGCTTTCATTTGAGAAAATTCGACCCATGCATACGCTACTCGCCACGAGTTGGATCCTGCTCGCAGCCATTGGCGGTATTTATTTTTATTTGCATCAAGAAGGATTGCCAATCAAAGCAGTGCGTTGGCGACCATGGCTTCACTTCGAATTGTTTGTCGGCTGCGGTCTGACTGCGGCGGGTTTGTACATCGCCGGAATATTTGGTGGACGCGAATACATGGAATTCGTTTATCCGCTTTCAGCACCAATTTTGTTGGGTTGGCTGCTGTTTGCCTACAATTATTTCACCGCTGTAGCCCAATGGACCAAACCATGGCCGGTGTATTTTTGGATGTGGGCAACAGGGGTGGTGTTTTTCATCTTCACATTCAGCGAAAGTTTTCTTTGGCTTTTTCCCTATTTCCGCAACCATATAGTACGCGACATTACGGTGCAATGGAAGGCGAATGGCGCACTTGTCGGTTCATGGAATATGCTCATTTATGGCACTAGCATTTATGTCATGAACAAGATCAAGCCCGATTCCAAATCCGTCCGTGGCACGCTTCCTTTTGCGCTTTTTTTCGTTGGACTCACCAATCTGATGTTTGGTTGGGCCCATCACACCTACATTGTGCCCGCTGCGCCTTGGGTGCGCCATGTTTCCTACCTCATCAGCATGACCGAATGGCTGCTACTCGCACGGGTCATTTTTACCTGGAAAAAAAGCCTCCTTCCCGAGACCAAACTTTTGCACTTGATGACCTACAAGTTGCTGTATTCCGCGAATGTCTGGGTATTCATTAACCTCGCCATCGCCTTGTTGATTTCCATCCCTGCAATCAATTATTATACCCACGGCACGCAGATTACCGTTGCGCATGCCATGGGAACCACAATTGGCATCAATACCCCGTTGTTGTTGGCTTCGCTGTTTCTCATTCTTGGTCAAAAGCTGAAAACGACGCAATTGGCCTTGAGCAAATGGGGGTTCTTGATTTTTCATGGTAGCCTTGGACTCTTCTTCCTTGGCCTCCTCCTCGCCGGACTGATCCGCAGCCGATGGATGAATTCCGCCACAGGAGAAATGTTCCAAGAAATGCATCAAGCCTCACTCCCTGGCTTTTTGATGACCCTCGTTTCTGGGCTTGGCATCACCACAGGCTTGGCATTGATGCTTTGGCCATTGTGGAGAGAGGTGATCGTTCGAATCAAAAGATAATGGCATCAAACGAATGCAAACCTTCCCCACCTAAAAGTGTCCGTCTTGAATTTTGGGCATTTGCATTTGGCTTGTTATTAACATCTCCCCAACGCTGACGCCAATCATATTTCTGCAAAGTGCTGGAAATTAGATTTGCTAAAATAGTTTGATAGTCAGTTAATTATGAAAAAAACAAGTTCATCCGAAAACCCCAAAACTGGTTTGGAAATTCCGCGGCATTTTACGCAGGCCGGTACAAACCCATTCGATTTGTTTCAGTATCAGACCGTTAATTCTACCGTGCGAGATGCCACTGGACAAGCCCTTGGCGAACCGATTTTGGTGGAAGTCCCCATTCATTGGTCACAATTGGCAGCCGACATCCTCGCGCAAAAATACCTGCGCAGGGCAGGTGTTCCGCAACAAAATGGAGAAACTGGTTCCGAACATTCGGTAAAGCAGGTCGTGGATCGCTTGGCGAATTGTTGGCGGTTTTGGGGCGAGGAGAATGGCTATTTTTCCACGAAGGCCGATGCGCAGGCATTCTATGACGAGGTGACATTTATGTTGCTAGGACAATTTGCAGCACCCAATTCGCCGCAATGGTTCAACACGGGGCTTTTTCATTCTTACGGGATCGAAGGCAAATCTCAGGGGCATTATTATGTGGACGAAAAGACTGGCAAACTGTCCAAATCGCAGTCTTCCTATGCGCGGCCGCAACCGCATGCCTGTTTTATCCTTTCTGTCAAGGACGATTTGGTGAACGAGGGCGGCATCATGGACCTCTTTGTGCGGGAGGCGCGCATCTTTAAATACGGTGCCGGGGCGGGTTCCAACTACAGTCAGATTCGCGGAAAAGGCGAATCGCTTGAAGGTGGCGGCACTTCCTCGGGTCTGATGTCGTTTTTGAAGGTCGGTGACCGCGCTGCAGCAGCCATCAAATCCGGCGGAACCACAAGACGGGCTGCGAAAATGGTCTGCCTCGATTTGGACCATCCCGAAATCATGGAATTTATCAAGTGGAAGTCGGAAGAGGAGAAGAAAGTTGCTGCGTTGATTGCTGCGGGTTATTCGGCAGACTACGAAGGAGAGGCTTACAACACCGTTTCTGGGCAAAATTCAAACAACAGTGTTCGGATTCCGGATGCATTTTTCAAGAAACTTCAAGCAGGCGGGGATTGGGAATTGAAGGCCCGCACCAATGGCGCTACCCTGTCCAAGATTCCCGCAGCGAAACTATGGGAAGAAATTGGCGCTGCCGCTTGGACTTCGGCAGACCCGGGCTTGCAATTTGATTCGCGGATCAATGAATGGCATACTTGCCCTGCCGACGGACCGATTCGCGCTTCCAATCCCTGCTCCGAATACATGTTTCTGGACGACACAGCCTGCAACTTGGCTTCGCTGAATCTCAAACCGTTCTGGAACGCAAAGGACCAAACGTTGGATACAGTCAAGTTTGCCCATGCGGTGCGACTTTGGACCATCGTGTTGGAAATTTCGGTGACGATGGCACAGTTTCCTTCGAAGGAAATTGCACAAAGATCATTCGACTATCGCACGCTTGGCCTTGGCTACGCCAATCTTGGCGGCTTGTTGATGAGCGCAGGATTGGGCTACGACAGCGACGAAGCGCGTACCATCACCGCCGCCATCACCGCACTCTTGACAGGAGTTTCCTACAAAACTTCCGCCGAAATGGCGCAGATTCTTGGACCTTTTGCCGCCTACCCTCGTAATCAAGCCTCCATGCTGAGGGTATTGCGCAACCATCGGTTCGCCGCTTACAATGCGACCGAGGCTTGTGAGGGATTGACCGTTTTGCCCCAAGGAATTGACCCTGCAAAATGCCCTGAATATTTGCTCGAAGCCGCCTGCAATGCCTGGGACGGCGCCATTCAATTGGGCGAAAAATTTGGCTTCCGCAACGCGCAAACCACCGTTTTGGCACCGACGGGCACCATTGGACTGCTGATGGATTGCGATACGACGGGTATCGAACCGGAATTTGCCTTGGTAAAGTACAAGAAACTCGCCGGCGGCGGCTATATGACGATGGTCAACCAGAGCGTTCGTACGGCTTTGGGGCAGTTGGGTTATCCTTTGGAATCCATCCAGGCAATTGAGGCGCATATTGCGGCCACAGGCAATATCGAACATGCAAAGGAATTGAAGCCTGAGCACATCGCGATTTTTGACTGTGCCAATCAGTGTGGCCCGCAAGGCCAAAGGTTTTTGTCAGCTCAAAGCCACCTCAAAATGATGGCGGCGGCCCAACCCTTCCTTTCAGGCGCGATTTCCAAGACGGTCAATATGCCCAATCAATCGACCGTCGCGCAGATCAAGGACTGTTATGAACTTGCATGGAGCCTTGGTCTGAAAGCCTGCGCCATCTACCGTGACGGATGCAAAATGTCACAACCGCTGAATACCAGCGCCCAAAAACAAGAAGGAAAGGCAGTCTCCGAACTCGATCCGCAGGCCATTTTGGAAGCTGCGAGACAGATCATGGCTGCGAGCACCGACACGTCCTTTAAGCGGGAGTTGTCGCGCATTGTCGAACGCAAGCGCCTTCCTGCGCGACGTGCGGGCTTCACGCAAAAGGCCAAAATCGCTGGGCATACCGTATTTGTTCGAACCGGAGAATACAACGACGGCACCCTTGGCGAAATTTTCATCGACATGCACAAGGAAGGTGCTTCCTTCCGGTCATTGCTCAACTGTTTTGCCATTGCGACTTCGATCGGGCTGCAATACGGTGTGCCGTTGGAGGAATTTGTCGAGAAATTCACGTTCACGCGATTCGAGCCGGCCGGCATGGTCGAGCATCCCAATATCAAGATGGCAACCTCCGTGGTGGATTATGTCTTCCGGATGTTGGCACTGGAATACCTACAGCGGACGGATTTGGCCCATGTTGCCGACGAAAGCAATGAAATGGTGGCGCACATCGGCCAAAATGAGCCCTACGAAGGGGGCGCCTTGAAACCCTCCTCGGATGTGGTGCGGATGTCCTCGTCTGATGCCCCGCCCTGCACCGTTTGTGGGCACATTACCCTGCGCTCAGGAACCTGCTACAAATGCGTGAACTGTGGCACAAGTCAGGGATGCAGTTAATTGTCTTGGAATGTGATTCAAATCATTTTAGTGGACTCAGAGTCGACGTAATTTCGTACAAGACCGGTTTGCTGTTGCAGGTCGGTCTTGTTCGTGTACTTTAAAGAGCTAAAAGATGAAAACGACGAAATTTGCGATGCTTTTGATGCTTTCGGGAGGACTCTTTTTTGCGAGCTGCAAAGAAAAGGATACCCTAGGCGATGTGACGGTTTCGGTGGATTATTGGTCTGATCAACAGGCTGTTTCCATGGACACGATCATGTATGAAAATGCTGCAGGAAATCCTTACAGCGTCACCCACCTTCAATATTATATCAGCAATTTTACCTTGCACAGTGCCGATTTGGAATCGTTCCTGTTGCAGGATATTGTCTTGATGGACATTGAAAAAAATACGACACTGAATCTGTTGGATGTCCCGATTGGAACCTACAATTCGGTGTCGCTGACGCTTGGGCTTGACAATGCGCACAACACATCTGGGAGTTTGCCCAACACCCTGGAAAACAATGCCATGGCTTGGCCGGACATGATGGGAGGGGGCTACCATTTTATGAAATTCGAAGGGTATTTCAGGGATAATCTTCAGGTACAACAAGGATTTGCCGTTCACCTCGGAAAAACTGGAAATCATGTGAATTGTACCTTCCCGATTAGTCTCGTTGTGGATGGTGAAGGTGCTGACCTGAGCCTGAAAATGAACCTCAACGAATGGTTTGAACATCCCCAAATCTTCGACTTCAACATTGATGGCTCCTCTATCATGGCAGACACAGTGGCACTTCAGAAAATTGCAGCCAATGGCGTAGATGTGATGAGTGAAAAGTGAAAAGTGAAAAGTGAAAAGTGATCAGTGTTACGCTTAGGGGCTAAATTACAGCACAAAACCGACTTCGTGCATTGGAGCAGCTGTAGCGTCCTTTGTCATGCAGAGCGAAGCGATGCATCTACCAGTTAGAAACACCTAACACTGCTCAGTGTAACTTGTTTCTATGATGGTAGACTCTTCGCTCCGCTCTGAGTGATTTCGGGACAAATCCTTAACCTCAAAACGGCGACCTCAGCTCTGGATTGTTCGTAAACGAAGTATCCGTCAAGGAATGAAGAAATGCCACCAAATCCGCGACTTCGTCAGGCGTCAATTGCAAATCCAAATGGCCGCCTGGCTTGGTCATAATCGGCGCAAGCGTTGCTGAATGCTGTACACCCGCGTTGTAATAGCCTACAACTTCCTCCAACGTCGCAAATCGATTGTCGTGCATATAAGGTGCTGAAAGTCCAATGTTTCGCAGGGTGGGCACACGAAATTTACCGATGTCATTGGAGTCATTCGTTACATTAAATTGCCCGATATTGATCCCATTGTGGCTCCCATCAAGGCCATTGTTGTACAAATTGCCATCCGTCATCATAGGATAGGGATGGCAATGAAAACAGTCGCCTTTTTCCGTGAAAAACAATTGGTACCCACGGAATTCCGCAGCCGAAAAATTGCTATTCGGATCGCTCCGCATAAATTGATCAAACCTCGAATTTCCCGAGATTTGCGTCCGAATGAATTGTCCCAATGCCTTGGCGATGTATTCTTGCCGTTGTGCAACATCAAGTGCCACGATATCAACCCCAAACGCCTGCTTGAAGCGAGTTTTGTAATCCGCATTCCGTGCAAATCTTACCCGAATCGAGTCATTGTTGGCCTCCAAAAAGGCATTGCCTTCTGCCAAATCCGCCAAGGGAACGTGGTCCAGCAAACTTTCGCCGCCATGCCAACCAAATGCGGTATTCCACCCAATGTTGATGTGCGCCATGATACCAAATCCCCCCGGTCCAGCCATCGGATGACTGAATCCAAGCTCCTGTAAGTGACAAGACGAACAGGAGCGCCCATTCGTCGAAAGAAGATCGTCATAATACAGCCTCCGCCCCAATTGCACACCCTCCACCGTCATCGGATTGTCAGCAGGAATGGCCATCGCAGGAAAATCGGACGGAATCTTCAAAGTGTAAGGTGTGGGGATATAGTCAACCTCAACCGTTTCCTTTCGACAAGCTGAAAAGGAAAGCAAAAGGACGGATATCAAGAAAAGAATGTGGACGTTTTTCATATTTTTACCGATTAAGGAGAACGCCAATTTTGGATAAAATGCCTGGCCCGTGCGGTTCAATCCGGAATTCGGGTTCTCCACCAATGTGGGGATATCCTTCAGTATCGAAAATGATTTGAATCATTATTCGGTCAAGATTTTTGAAATTATCCACAACCACACCCCAATCACCTACCTTTTGGCTAACTTGCTGGTCTAATTTTAAAACTCAAAATGGGAGTAAACTTGACCAAAGGCGGCAATACCGCCATCGGAAACATTCAGAAATTTGTCGTGGGCCTCGGTTGGGATACCAACAACAGCGATTCTGGACAGGGCTATGACCTTGATGCTTCAGCATTTATGTTGGATGCAAGTGGCAAAGTCCTTTCGAATGCGCATTTTGTTTTCTTCAACAACAAGCGTTCGCCCGAAGGCGTGCTCGAAGCCGCGGGCGACAACCTTACAGGTGCAGGCGACGGAGACGACGAAACCATCAAGGTCGATCTGACCAATGTTCCGGCGAACTGTGAAACCATTTCCTTTGTCGTGACCATTCATGATGCTGAAGCGCGCCGGCAGAACTTCGGACAGGTTCGCAATGCCTATGTGCGCATTTTTGACGCCGCCAACAACGAGGAAATCGTCAAATACGACCTCGCCGAGGACTTCTCGGTCGAGACCGCTATCGAATTCGGCAACCTCTACAAACGCAACGACGCTTGGAAATTCCGCGCAGTGGGCTCTGGCTATGCCGGCGGACTCTTGAAATTTTGTACACTTTACGGCGTCAGCGTCGGTTAAAATCCCCATTCGAATGGCAATCAGTCTCGTTAAAGGCCAAAAAATCAGCCTGAAAAAAGAATCTGGAGCGGCAATCACGCAGTTTTGCGCAGGTGCCAACTGGGGCGCCCACGCAAGCGGACGCTCGATCGACCTCGATCTACATGCAGCTTTGTTCTCCGAAGACAAGCAGCTCATCGAGCACGTCTATTTTGCCCGTTTGGCCTCGGCCACCAATGCTGTGTACCTCAGTGGGGACGACACCAAGGGCGATGTCGGCGGCGACGACGGGCAAGACAATGAAACCTTGACCTTCCACCTCGACCGGCTGCCGGCGAATTGTGCCAAGGTCGCCGTCTTCCTCTGCAGCTTTTCCAAGGACGATTTCGCGGCGGTTCCCCATGCGGATGTGCGCATCTACGAAGGCATGCCTGGCGTCGTGCATAACGTGGTGGCTTCCTATCGTGTCAGTACCGAACCGAGCTTCGCCGGCAGCATTGTCATGGTGATGGGCATGTTTTACAAACACAACGGCGAATGGAAATTTAACGCATTGGGAATGCCGACCAAGGATAGTTCCTACACTGCTGCGATAGCGACGATTCGCACGACGATGTTGTAGGATATTCCGCGTTGCCAACCCCACTATTGGTTTTCCACGTTGCCAACCCCATGAGTCCCGAGAATCGGGATTTTAAGGGTTGGCAACGCCTATTTGTTCTGTCACGCGCACTCGCACTCGCATCTCGCACTGTAAACCCAACCCTATCAGTCCCGAGAATCGGGATTTTAAGGGTTGGCAACGCTTATTTGTTCTGTCACGCGCACTCGCACTGTAAACCCATCCCTATCAGTCCCGAGAATTGGGATTGGAAGGGTTGGCAAGGCTCCTTTGTTCCATTGTCACACCGATTCCGCTCTTGCCCCTGCTCAGACGCGCACTGTTTCACCTGCCTTTTCCCGAACTCAAACTCAAACTTCCATCGCCCTTCGCCACCCAATCAAAAAAAGCAACCGCCCAATTGCTGAGGCGGTTGCACAATATTGAATTCACGCAAACATAATCTCTTTCAATGATTCCGCGACTTCTTCCCAAATGTGTGGCGGGAGGAATTGCGAATATCCTTGTGGCTATAGTTCCAGACGACAACTTGGTAGCTGCGCCAGAGGTAAGCAACGGGGGCGACCAGGAAGTGCATAAAACGGGTGTAGGGGATGATCGCGATGATGAAAAATGCACTGATGATGTGAATTTTGACCACCCAAGGCATCGCACTCACGGCCTCAATATCTGGATTGAGCATGAACAATGACCGCAGATAAGGCGTCAAGACTGCCGCAAACCAGGTGGATCCCCAGCGCACGAAGAAAGCGACTCCCAAGCCGGAAATGATCTGCGTCAAGAGCGTCACATACACCAGCATATCAGCTTTGCTGCCCACCACGATCAGTTTTCCGGAGGCAAATCGACGGTAAACCAGTGTGCAAATTCCGACCAAGGCACTCAATCCGAAGACGAAACTCGATACTTCCAAGATCAGCAACCTGATCGGCATGCCATTCCACGCCATCAAGGCACGTGGGAACAGAAACGCAATCAAGTGGCCGAAAAACAGGAACATGAGGCCCCAGTGAAACGGTTGACTACCCCAGAACAATTGTTTTCCCTCCAGGAATTGGGAAGACAACGAACTCACCGTAAATCCGCGCTTGTTGTACCGGCGAATGGTTCCAATGAGGAAGGTCACCAAGGCAAGATAGGGGAATGCGCTGAACATAATATTGTTGAGCATCGGCGAACCCGTGGAGAAGGCATTCACCAGCAACCATACGATGCAACTTGCGACAACCAACAGGAATGTGAAATGCAAGCCGAGATATTTTGGCCCATGAGGCAAGTCGTGCTGTCCGCGCCCTTCACGCTGTTCCTTGCCGTATTTGCTCAATTTGTAGGCAATAAAGCTGAGCAAGATCAAGGCAAAGATCGCCCACGTTGTAATATCGCCGAGCATGGCGCGCAACGGATCCGCGACATTGGGCCCGGCCGGGGCAGCACCACCTCCGCCCGCAGGTGCGGCCGCCGCTACGGGAGGTGGACCGGCCTTTGCGCCCTCGGCGTCGATATAGGCAATCAAGTCCGTCAATTGTGCATCGTCCAATTGGGGGAATCCCGGCATGTCGATTTTGTTGAATTGTGCATAAACTTCGTTGGCAGCTGCATCTCCTGTGGCGATCAAAGCCTTCGAATTCACGATCCATTTGCGCAGCCATTCTTCTCCGCGTTTTTCCTTCACGCCAGCCAACCCCGGCCCGACGGCCTTGGTATAGTCGGTGCGGTGGCAGCTTGCACAAAGTGTTTTGAAATTCTCCTCGCCCGATTGTGCAGTAACCTGCATCGATGGGAGGAACATTGCTGCGAATGCCAAAACGAGGCCAAGACGCAGATATTTGGGGAATAATATTCGAAGCTTTTTCATAGCATTCCTACTGATAAGTCTTGTTTCACAGGTGCTTGTAACGGATTGGTATTGCATCCGCCGGTACCGCAATTTTGAAGAAAGGCCCCGCCAATCATGGGTTGCAAGCTTGCATTGTCATAATGAATGCCTGCAAAGTCCTTGGCGAGTACTTTTTGAAGGGCTGCCAATGCATCGCGGTAGATATTGCCACCTTCGAGGTCTTGTTGCAGCAGGGCTTTGTGCATTTTCTTCAGCACTTTCTCCTTGAGCTGCACCCTGGCATCGTCAAATTCGGCAATCATACTCGTCAAGGCAGGTTGCATTACGCCGACTGCAAGTTCCTCGAGAAATTCCTGGTCTTGTGTGCGGGCCATCAGTTCGAGGACATTGGCGAGGTTGTCGGGCAGCTCCGAACCGCAATCGTTGTCCACCTTGGCCTGCTCTTCCTTCATATTGACCAGGAATTCGCCGCGCTTGTAGTCTTCACCGAAGATGACATAGCCCAAGTCCAAGTAGCAAATCGCCTGAATATGAAATGTTTTGGTGAAGATCAGCTCGCATTCCGACTCCGAATGGTTGTGAACGAATTCGGAGAAGCGGCGGAAATCGGCTGCAGCATCGGGATATTGTGCCTCCAATAGATTTTGGCAAAATTCGACATCGTAATGGTAACCTTCAGCCGGGTAGGCAAATACCTTCGCCATTGCCCGATATTGTGTTCTGACATCCATATTATGCCCCTCTTTGTCCGCGTTCGGTGAAGCCGAATCCTTGTTCGCCCTTGGCATCCGCAGTGCTTTCAATCATTTCGATTGCTTCTTCGCGGTGTGCAGGCGGAATCACAAAACGCTCTTCGAAGGTAGCCAAGGAGGTGAGACGGAAGATTTCGTCCGCTTCGGCACCTTCCATGTGGACCTGCTTGAGCGCAACTTCGACCTCCTGCTTGGGCAGGTCGCCGACCGTCACGTCGCGGCGGTGAATCTTCACTGCGAGCAGCTTGCGCATCACGCCACGCACCTTTTCGGCATCGCCTGCGGTAAACAGCGAGGCCAGATAATTCATCGGAAGGCGGCTTTTGTCAATCCCTGCGAAGAGCGAATCCGAAACGGTCTCATAAACACCGTCCGCATCGACGCTAGCCATGGCAGGCAACATCGGTGGCACGTAAAAGAGGTTCGGCAGCGTGCGGAACTCAGGGTGCAAAGGCAGGGCAATTTTCCAGACTTTGACGAATTTGTACACCGGCGACTTTTGTGCAGCGATGATGGTGCTGTCTGCAATGCCGTTTTTGCGTGCCTCGCGGATCACTTCAGGATCGAACGGATCCAAATAGATTCCCAATTGGGTATCCACCAAGTCCTTCTCGTCGCAACTTGCGACTTGCTCAATGCGGTCGGCATCATACAACAACACACCCAGGTAGCGGATACGGCCCACGCAGCTGTGCATACATGCAGGTGCCTGACCAGATTCGAGGCGAGGATAGCAGAGAATGCATTTTTCGCTTTTGCCGGTATGCCAGTTGTAGTAGCTCTTTTTGTAAGGGCAAGCCGTCACACACATTCTCCAGGCGCGGCAGCGCTCCTGATTGATCAAGACGACGCCGTCTTCGCCACGCTTGTAGAGCGCACCAGAAGGGCAGGAACCTACACAAGCCGGATTCAAGCAGTGGTTGCAAATACGTGGCAGGTAGTGCATCGTCATTTGCTCCAGTTGGAACATGCTTTCCTGCTCTGCGTCGGTCAATGCATTGAAGTTGACGTCGTGACGGGCATAGTCAGGCGAACCACCCAAGTCGTCGTCCCAGTTCGGACCCGACTGAATCTCGATGGGCTTGCCAGTGATCAGCGATACGGCGCGTGCAGTCGGCTGATCATTCCCAGCTGGTGCCTCAAAAAGATCTTCATACTTATAGGCCCAAGGGATATAATAGTCCTCCAAAACCGGCATATGCGGATTGTGGAAGATATTTTTAAGGCCCTTGAGCTTTCCGGCGCCCTTGAGCGACACCGAATTGCCATTCTTGACCCAGCCACCTTTGTAGATGTCCTGATCTTCCCATTTCGTGGGATAACCCGTGCCGGGTTTGGTCTCCACGTTGTTCCACCACATGTATTCTGCGCCTCTGCGGTCGGTCCAGATATTTTTACATGCGACGGAGCAGGTATGACAGCCTATACACTTGTCCAAGTGAAAGACCATTGATATTTGCGATCTGATATTCATTGCTTTGTTCAATTGAGAATTGAGAATTGGGAATGGAGAGAGAAATTCATAGCATCGGCTATTTTTATTTCAGCATTTAGCTGCCAGAACTTCGCTCTCCATTTTTCCTTGATTTAAAATTCCACGATTTCCATTTTCCGCACGAGTACGTGTGTATCGCGGTTCACGCCGACGGGTCCCCAATAGTTGAAGTGGTAGCTGAATTGGCCATAGCCGCCACACATCAGGTTGGGTTTCAAGTGCACGCGGGTGAAGCTGTTGTGACCACCGCCACGGCGGCGTCCACGTTCCTGGCTCAACGGCACGTTGTACGTACGTTCAGGTGAGTGGTACACGATACATACCCCCTTTGGAATACGTGCGCTCACGCAGGCACGGGTCACATATACGCCGTGGTCGTTGTAAACTTCGACGTAATCGTTGTCATGAATTCCCAATTCAGCTGCGTCCTTCTCACTCATCCAGCAAGGCTCCGTTCCGCGGCTCAGAGTGAGCATGCGCAATGTATCACCGTAGGTGGAGTGAATGTGCCATTTTCCGTGCGGGGTCAAGACATTCAACATTCTTGCCTTGCCGTCGTTGACCGTCTTGCGCAAGTCGCCATAGGCTTCCGGCGTTGGTGATGGCTTATAGGTCGCCAAGTGTTCGCCGAATGCAATATAGGCATCGTGGTCCAGGTAAAAGTGTTGCCTTCCTGTGAGCGTGCGCCAAGGCACAAGCCGGTCCACGTTGTAGGTGTAGGCGGCATAGGCGCGGCCATTGTTCATCAAGCCTGACCAGACCGGTGACGTATTGTAGCGGTGTGGCTGTGCCTGGATATCCTTGTAATTGATGCGCACATCCTGAAGTCCTTCGCCCAAGTCGGCCAAGACCAAGCCCGTCTTCTTTTCCATGTTTTGGTAAGCCCTGTAATTGAGCTTGCCATTGGTAAGCGTACTCAGCGACATGACCGCGTTGATGGCTTCGACATCTTCCTTGAGGGATGGATATTCAGCACCGTTGTCCCACTTCTGCACGTGGCGCTTGTCGGCAAGCATTTCGTTGTACACGTCTTCGCAGAGGTAGTGATTGCCGTGGGCACCAAGTCCTTGCTTGGGTACATTCGGGCCAAGACTGATGAACTTCCTGTAAATCTCGGTGTAATTGCGCTCCACGAAGGCCAATTTGTGCATCGTCTTGCCGGGAATCGGCTCGCATTCGCCTTTGCTCCAGTCGAGCAGACGTGGTTGCTGCACTTCGTCCACGGCATCGTGGCTCAGCGGACTTGCGACGACATCGATGACGGTGGTTGGCATGTGGATGCCTGCCATTTCGCTGACGCGTTTGGCAAGTAATTGGAAAATCTGCCAGTCGCTTTTGCTTTCCCATACCGGAGGCACTGCTTCGCTCAACGGGTGGATAAAGCTGTGCATGTCCGTCGAATTGATGTCTGCCTTCTCGTACCAAGACGCGGTTGGCAGCACAATATCGCTGTACAAAGCCGAGGTATCCATGCGGAAGTTGATGTCGATCACCAAGTCCATTTTGCCTTTGGGGGCCTCCTTGGTGAATTCGATGTCATTGACCAAGGGACCGGCAACCTCATCGGCAATTTTGTTGTTGTGCGTGCCGAGATAGTGGTCCAACATGTATTCGTGGCCTTTGGCCGAAGACATGAGCGCATTGCCGCGCCAGATGAACCAAACCCTCGGGAAGCTCGACTCCTGATCGGGCTGCTCTACGCAGTATTTCAGCTCCTTGTTTTTCAGCTGATTCACGATATAGCCTTTCATTCCGGCTTCGTCGTTGAATCCCGCAGCCTGCGCCTCTTTGACGATGTCAAGGTTGCTCTTGCTGAATTGCGGGTAGAAAGGCATCCATCCGTTTTTGACCGACATCACCGTCCAGTCTGCGCTGTGCATATTGGCGAGGTGATTGTCAGGTGCTGAATTGTAGTACTTCTGGTTGCCGTCGTAGCGCCACTGATCGCTGTGGATATAGTGCCAAATCGGACCTTGTTGGAGGCGCACTGGACCCTGCCAGTCCTTGCCCGACATGACGGCTCCCCAGCTTTCGACCGGTGCAAGCTTTTCTTGCCCGACGTAGTGGTTCATGCCACCACCATTGCGGCCGTTGCAACCTGTCAACATTTGCGCCATGATGGCTGCACGGTACATCAGGTTGCCATGGAACCAGTGGTTGATGGCAGCACCGACGATCACCATACATTTACCTTGGGTGACTTCGGCAGTCGAGGCCCATTCCCTGGCGAATTGCAGAACCGTTTTGTCACCAATTCCGGTAAACAATTCCTGCCAAGCAGGGGTGTAGGCTGCATCTTTGTCGTCGTAACTCGTTGGGTATTCCCCAGCCAAGCCACGACGCACGCCGTATTGCCCCATCGTCAAGTCATAGACGGTTGCCACAGGCACTTTGCTGCCATCGGCCAATTCGACAAAACGTACAGGCACCCCACGGTTGGCTTTTTTGTCAAGGCCGTATTCTACGAATTCGACCTGCACGACTTGATCATTTTTCTCAAGGAAGCTCAGGGTTGGATCATAAGCTTCATTGGATTCGCCGTCTTCGTACAGCATATTCCAATTGCCCTTTTTGTCGTCCCAGCGGTAACCCATCGTGCCTTTTGGACTCACCAATTTACCCGTGGTGGAGTCGGCATTCAGGAATTTCCAGTCGCCGTTGGTGACATCCTTGAATTTGGCCAAACGGTTGGCGCGCAACATTCTCCCTGGAACATAATGTCCATTTTCCAAATGCAATTCAACAAGGAAGGGGCAGTCGGTGTAGCGCTTCACGTAGTCCATGAAGTAAGGCACTTGTCGGTTGACGTGGTATTCCTGAAGAATCACGTGGGTCACAGCCATCCAGAAAGCCCCGTCGGAACCTGCGTGGGCAGGAATCCATTGGTCGGCATGTTTGGCGACCATGCTGAAGTCAGGCGACATCACCACCGTTTTGCTACCATTGTGCCTAGCTTCGGAGAAAAAGTGGATGTCAGGGGTACGTGTCATGCCCAGGTTGGCACCCATAGACACGATAAACTTGCTGTTGAACCAGTCAGCGCTTTCGCAGACGTCGGTTTGTTCACCCCAGATTTCAGGGAATGCGTTGGGCAAGTCGCAGTACCAGTCATAGAAGCTGAGGTTGACACCACCCATCAATTGAAGGTAACGCGAACCAGCAGCGTAACTCATCATGGACATGGCTGGAATCGGGGAGAAGCCAACCAAACGGTCTGGACCGTATTTTTTGACCGTATAAAGGTTGGCGGCGGCGATCAGTTCGAGGGCTTCATCCCATTGCACGCGACGGAACCCACCTTTACCGCGGGCCGTTTGGTAGGCTTTGCGCTTGGTCGGATTGTTTTGCAGGTTTTCCCAAGCCTTCATGGCATCTCCGCCGGCCGCCTTTTTTTCCTCACGGAAGGCATCCAGCAAAGCGCCACGCATGATGGGGTATTTCACCCGGATCGGACTGTAGAGATACCAGGAATACGAGATACCCCGTTGGCAGCCACGTGGTTCGTAGGGCGGCAAACCCTCTTCCAACAAGGGATAGTCGAGTTGTTGCATTTCCCAAACCACGATTCCGTTTTTCACGTGAATCGCCCAGGAACAGCCCCCGGTGCAGTTGACGCCGTGTGTGCTTCGCACCACTTTGTCGTATTGCCAGCGGTTGCGGTAAAATTCCTCCCATTTCCGGGATTTGGGGGAGATAAGGTCTTGAATCCAGCTCATAATCTGAGGATTAAGTTTTTCAGTACCGTGATCAATGTTTTTGTCGGTCGTAGATGGCTTTCTTGACAGATTCCTTCTTACGGTTGAAATAGATGCCAAAAATGAGGCCCATCCAAACAGTCAATCCGAGTCCACCGCCAATGAGCAACATGGTGTATTTGGGCGTTGGTTCGGCCTTTGGTGCGGTCATTTCGACATCTTGAAAGAATGCAGTCAATTGCACGACTTCTTCGGGGGTCAGCGGCTTGCTTTTGTATGCCGAAGCCATTGCCGGAAATGGGGTAGAGGTCAAGATGGCAGGCAGTCCGGCTTCGCCCAATCTCCCATAAACGTGCGTGAGGTCCTTTGCCAGCAAACCACCTTCAGGCAGGCCGGCGGCGGTGACATTGTGGCAGGAAATACAAGTTGGACCACCATTGATCAGCGCGGTAGCACCTGTAAACAGGGCCCTGCCAAGCGGGGAATTCGCCAGCAAATCAGCCTTGGCCGAATCGGAAAGCTGCGGCGTTGCGGAATCCGTAGGCGGGGTGGGTGCTTGCACCGCTGCCGTTATCGCAGCGGAGTCGGCTGCGGCTTTACCTGAATCGGGTGCGGGTTTTACCTGCGACCAAGCCTGAGAATTCATCCCTGCCAATGCAGCCACTGTGGCAAGGGAAAGGAGTATGTTTTTCAGTTTCATTTTACCGTTGACGTGAATAGACACGTCCCTTAACGGTTGTAAAATTGATTCCCGTCAATAGTTATTAAAATGATACATATCATAAAAATGGTTGTTATTGGTTAGTTTTTGGTTGGTGTTGTTCTTTTAATAATGATACATATCTTTTAGTTGGGCGTCTGGTCTCTTTTTCGAAAGGGGCAGGGTTGACCGCAACGCGAAGGCTACGGATGCGGGGAATCGGGAGTGTTTGGGTGGAGATGCTTTTGTGCCGGTTGGGTTTTCTGTCGGCCGCAAGCGGCCACTGATCGTCGCCTCATCCCCGGCCCTTCTCCATCGCATTCGCTCGAAGCGAATGCGATGGAGAAGGGGGCCTAGACAATCATTTTTCTCAGAAAAATCAACGTTTCGGCTCCCTTCTCCATTGATTTTGCCCTCAGCAAAATCAATGGAGAAGGGTCGGGGATGAGGCGAAAAATGGAAGGCAGCTGCACCGCCGCAGCAGCCGCCCCTCCAATTGACCTAATTTCCCTTCAAAACCCCCGCTCAGCCTGTCGCTGAAAAGCCTTCCGCATCAAGCCAGATATCGGCTTCAAAAGCAGCCAACCCAAAATCCCCTTCGGGTACATCGCCATACTTCGCAGAATCGTAGTTTCAGCGCCTTCACGCGAAAACTCCCACGTTTCCAAAAAGTGGCTGGCGAACCGGCGCAAGGGGGATTGAAATTCTTGGAAACGTAATACAATCCGCTGATCGGGAATCCATTCGACAATTTCCTCGATATGCTTGGAGCCATCCTTGTTGCAAACGCGAATCCTCGTGCCTACCCAATTCGTCGTCCGCGTTTCAAAGGCCGCACTTTCGATCCCGGGCAGGAAAGAATAACCTTCAAATTCTGGCCAACGTGATACATCCATCATCGTTTCCCCGATTGCTTTGGGCGACTTTGGACTCTGACTTTTTACCCGAATGACAATGGGTTTCATGCTGACAACGCCTTATTGAATGCCAAAAATAGGCAGCCGAACGAATATTTTAACATGAAACAATTGAGTTTTTGTACTTGTGCAGACTATTGCAACGATTTTAAAATACCCATGCCATCTCTGTAGACTATTTGGGCCCGCAGGGGGCGATTGAATCATTGGGATTTTTTTTAGCTATCAACGTTTGTTCCTGCCGTAGCGGGTCCCAATGGATCAAAACCATTGCTGGCCAACGCATAACAACCCCAGCGGGGTTCAACCTTTATAGATCAAGGTTCCCCCCACACACAATTAGCGGCCCGCCTCGCGGACCGCTAATCCAAATGATTCCCAAACCACGACACAATAATAAAAGGCACATCCACTTCCTCGTCTTCAAACCATGTCCAGAGCGAAGGCCCAACGATTCGACTGACGTTCGATCCGCCTCCGGCGAATCCGACCCCACTGCGGCACGCCAGCAGGTCCAACCCTTTATAGATCAAGGTTCCCCCCCACACAATGAGCGGCCCGCCTCGCGGACCGCTAATCCAAATGATTCCCAAACCACGACACAATAATAAAAGGCACATCCACTTCCTCGTCTTCAAACCATGTCCAGAGCGAAGGCCCAACGATTCGACTGACGTTCGATCCGCCTCCGGCGAATCCGACCCCACCGCTTCGCGGCACGCAGCAGCGGGGTCCAACCTTTATAGATCAAGGTTCCCCCCCCACACACAATGAGCGGCCCGCCTCGCGGGCCGCTATTCCAAATAATTCCCAAACCACGACAAAAAAAAGGCACACTCACTTCCGTGTCTTCAAACCATCGCCTCACGAACGAACTGCTTCCTCAAACTCAAAACTCAAACTGTCCGGGGCTGTAGGCGGCCGTGAGGTCTTCATGTCATGTCCAAGATTGGATTCGGATCATCTGTCCTTGATTTGATTCACAAGCGCTGAATACTCCTGCGTCCAAAAAGTGCATCCGCTACAAGTCAATACTGCACCGCTGAATTCGCCGAGTCGGTTGATGATCGATTTTTCAATACTGCTTGGCACGTAGCCCTTCTTCATCATCGCCATATACCCTTCATAGGCATAAAGTTTCTTTTCATAACTTGGTGAAGTCAGCCATTCAAACAATTTTTTACGGTTTCTGGACTGAATGTAGTCATCCAAACTATCCCTGGCTTCCGGGTTCTGCCCTATGATCCCACAACGAGAACCATAGACAATTGTGTCATCAAAAAACTCATTCAAACTGGGTTTTCGATAAAATGTCCTTTCATATAAGCTTCGAAAGTTCATGATTTCATCATCATTTGAATAGTGCCGAAGGAGGTGATAATTTTCGGGACGGTCATTATATGATTTGGAATAAAGGGCATATCCAATCACCTCATGGCCTTTCACGAGCAGATTAAGCTGATAGAAGTTGCAGTTTCCTTCGTACTTCCCTTGTGGGGTTGGTACAAATTCCACAATATTGGCGATGACCTCATCATAGCCCTTTAGGACAACTCTGGATCTCATTTCATCCGGAGAAGCACAATTGTCACTGGGTTGAATATTCTCAATGAGGAATTTCAGTTTTGAAAAGTCTTTCCCTTCCAAACCTTCATGGAGGTCATCCATCGTTTGCGCGAAAAGCAAGTTGGAAACCACTACAAGCAGCAATAGAACTGCAATTTTTGATACTTGGTGGGTTGCATTGCGCACGATTGCCGAATAAAAGAAACGCCCATTCATTCTTCCCATAGCTCCAATTTCGCGATTCCCAACCGGCAATGCAAACCCGAATTCCCGGTCGTAAAGATGTCTTTGTTCAGACATCATGTAATGTAGGATTTTATGCCTTAGCCTGGTGACTACGCAATTGTAGCAGGTCCGGATCAAACCAGCGACTCGATCAGCACACGGGATTTGGTTTTTGTGCAAATTACGTTTTCTGGTTTTCCCTCGGCCGCAAGCGGCCATTTTGTATTCGCCTCATCCCCGGCCCTTCTCCATAGCATTCGCTCGAGGCGAATGCTATGGAGAAGAGGGTGGACGGAAGGTTCCGTTCCCTGGTTTTTCCCTTTTTGCGCGCACTCACACGTCGCACTCATACTGTCTTTGCTCCCTTCTCCAATGATTTTGCCCTCAGCAAAATCAATGGAGAAGGGCAGGGGATGAGGCGATAATATTAGAGGGCAGCTGCTCCGCAGCGGCCCGCACCTGCAAATTCACCTACAAACACTAAGAAATAGGACGTCCAGAATCACCGCCGATCAATTCTTCTGAAACTTCCCGGCACCGGAGATCACATACGTGGTCGTATCGCGCGTGAAGTCCGGGTCTTCGTTTCCGGATCCATCGTCTTTGGGGCGCTCAAAATAGAGATTCAGGCTCCCTTGATCGTCCAGCAGGAAGTATTTTCTGATCTCGTAGGGATCTTCGCCTTCACGGTAAACGGCCATGCCGTCCAAAACCTTGCCGTTTGGATCAAAGATCGAACCGATCAAGGTATGACCATACGTGGATTCGTAGGTGAGCAGCAGCCATCGACCACTGCCAATGTCCAGCTTGATATAGGGGCAAAAGCGCACGTCGTCACCCGATTTGGGGAAGCCGGGCGTGCCGTAGAAGAACTTTTGCATCGTTGCCGGGGCGAACCGTTGCTCGGGAAAAGCCTCCCATGTGCCGTTGAGGTCTTCTTTCCAGCGGCCATACGGCGATTTCTCGGTAGGGTAGAGGCTGCTCAGCGCAGCGAAGTCTGCCGGAACTGCCGCCGTTGTGGCACCTGCGGGTGTCTCGGTGGCACCATCGGGCAGCGTAGCCGTACTTGACGAATCAACCGACCCCGCAGCGTCAGTAGAAGTCGAGGGTGCGCAGCCGCAGAAGAGCAGGCCCACCAACAGACAAAGCATCAAATGTCTCATTGTTGTAAAATTCAAAATGCGCTGATTAATCGCGTACATCAGAAATGGAATATTGGTAACTGCTGTAGGCATTGTTGTCATGGATGCGCTCCGTACCGGTATTTACGATGAAGCGATTGTTGGCGAGGCTCGTACCACCCTCGGTGTTGTAGCGTGCCGGATCATAATAGACATAAAAGGTATTCCCGTTCGCATCCGTCCCTTTGCCATGGATGACCACCCAGTGATCGGTGGCGCGCCCCTTGTTGGCTTTGGTGTCGCTCTGCGTATGCCCATGGTACTTTGCCGTGGCCTCGCCTTTGTCCACCCCGACGATCACCGGCTGACCAGCAGCAAGTTTTGCGTCGATCTTGGAAAGCCCGAGTTGCATCGCGCCAGGAGGCACGGTTGCCTTGCCATCCGCCTTGAGGTCTTGCAACAAGGTCGTATTGTTGGTGCCTGTGGGGAATCCCTTGCGCTTCAACATCGCCACGCAGCAGTCGTAGCAAGCCACGCCATACGAACTTGCGTTCAGTTCGCCGGGCTTGAGTGTGTTGATATTCGGGTAATCCGCCGGATTGGCTTGCGAGACCCAGTCGCCCGTGGACAACAGCGGACCATAGATATAACCTGCCGCCGCCTGCGTCTTTTTCTCGTCTTTCTTTACTTTCTTCGGATCCTGCCCGGCCTCTGCCATTTTCTGGAGCTTGGCTTTCATCGCTTCGAATGCAATCCCCGAACGAACGGCATCCACACGCGCCTTCTGCGTGGCATTGGCATCGAAGCTGAATGTGGCCCAGGTGTCCAAGGCCTCGCTGAGCTTGCCCAACAAGGCGACATTGAAGCCTTTCAATTCTCCTTCCGAACTGTTGCTCACGAGCGCGTAGGCAAAATTGTCCTTTTCCGTCCAGCCCAGGTTGTCCATCAGCACCGAGACAATCTCCCCATTGGCGCCTGCCGAAAGGGGTTTCATCGATTTCGCCAGTTGCACCATCGTGATTTGCTCCGCGACATAGGCCTTGTATTGCTTCATCGCGAATGCTGCGGGCGTTTCTGTCGAAGCCTTGGTGGTGGTAGTCGTCTTAGGGGTTTCCGAAGTCTTCGTCGGCGAAGTCGTGGTCGTCGTCTTGCTGTTCAGACCCGAACTTTCCGGAAGCGAGGTGCCGGTCAATTGTTTCTGGAAGTCCTTTCCTTTTTTGCCACCTGTCACCTCCTTGATCACTTTGAAGGTGTCATTTTTACCATTCGTAAGCTCGTCGATCGACTTGACGCCATTGTCAAATTCGACCTTGCCGCCACTTGCAATCTGGTTCTTGACGACGGTGAGGAAACGCTCAAACAATCTGAAGGAGTCCTCGGTATAGTTTTTCAACACGGAGAGCGCAGCATCAAACTGGGCCACGCCTTGCTTTTCCTTGGCAGCCGCGAAGATGGCGGTCACGATCGGCTTGCCACCACCGCCCGATTTCGTCTGCCCGGAACCCTTCCAATAATTGATCTTGACCATGACCTCCTCGATGGCCTCATGCACCACGCCGGGCGTGTAATTGGCAATGTACTTCTCCCGCGTTTTGTTGAGCAGGTTCACCACTTGATCTGCGGTGATCGTCAGCCCGGAAGCGCGAAGTTCGGCCGCCATTTTCCCGGCCTTGATGGAACGAAGGCCCACGGCATTCGACAGTTTGTCGGCCGTCTCGGCCTTGATCCCAGCTGCCAGCAGTTCCTTCTTGGCTTTCTCCTTGTCCCCGGTACCAAATCTAGCCCCGATGTCAAATCCCATACCAATGGTCAATCCGGAATTGTTGGGTCCCGTTGCGATGACTTGGCCGGAGGGTGGCGTCAGGTCGTAATCAGATGCGGTGAATCGCCGAAGCCGTTTGGCCTCGACATAGGCGCCATCCTTGTCCTTAAACACACGATTGGGCGTCTCGGTACTCAAGCCGTACCGTTTGGGTCGCGCCGGCTCTTCCTTGGTCTTGGGCTTCTTCCAAAGCGCAAGCTCCTCTGCGGTCGCCTTGCGGAAGAACCCGAGATTCTCCGGAAGGGTCGGCTTGCGCGAATCACCTTCACCACCGCCGAAATCGCCTTCCGTGGCCAACATCATGATGCCATGCGTCAGGTGCAGGGTATCACCGGGTTTGGTTTCGGAGGGCGAAGTGACATTCGTCTGCTGCTTCTCGCCAGTGTTGACCGTCGTGCCAGCCGTGGTCGGTTTCTTCGGATCGACCACTGGTGTGACGGTTTTCTTTTCCTCCGTGGTCACCGGCGCCACTGTCGGGGTCGTCGTATTCCCGGTATTCGCGTTCGTATTTGCGTTCGTGACAACCGGTTGATTGTTTTCCGTCGTCACGGGTGTGTTCGTTGCCGTGTTGGTGGTCGTGGTTGCGGGAGCATTGACCGTCGGCAACTTCACGTCGTCTTGGTCGGCCGCGAGGGCGTCTTTGGAGATGGTTGGTGCCAAGCCGAGCTGATCGGGCGTCATAATGGGGCTTTTGGGGTTGCCCATGCAAATCCATGCCGCACCGTCTTTGTGGTTCGAATTGGCCCACCACTTGGGATTCGAAGCACCCGTCGTGGCCTGCGAATACGTGTCATGCTTGAAGTTGACACTTCCCGCTTGAGACTGCACCGGCAGCGTCGTGCCATCCGTATGCTCCTTGGACTTGATTTGTTCCGTCTCCGGCAGGATGACATTGACGTGACCCGACTTGCTCGCATTGGCATTGGAAGCCAAAATAATCACAACATGTCCCGAATTGGCCGATTCCTGAGCCGTCTGCATCGAAGCCGCCTGTACCCAGCCAAATTCCTTCCCATTGCTGCGCATCCAAGTGTTGAGGCTGTTGGCATTCATCTCCCGTGTCACACCGGCCCCATATTTCTGGGTAATCTCCGTGTCTTTGAGTTCGCCGTTTTTGATCTGGGTCTCCGTAGTCTCTGTCCACCAAAGCCTTGGAAGGTAGGCCCCCATGGCGGTGACCATATCATAAGCGTAGATATTGCAATAGGTCTTCCCATCTCCAGCAGCATAAAGGTCATTGTCTGGAGAATCCAACGTCTCGACCAGGGCATATTGATTGGCTGCAAAAAGCTTCTTCCGAAGGCTCTCTGCTTCCTCTGTCTTGCCTTCCGCCTTGGCTGCCTCGATCTTGGCAAGTACCTGATCCTGCGTCAGTTCCTCTCCAAAGAAAGCAATCGACTGCGCTTTGAACTTCTCATGAAATGTGTCCGCATAATGCGAATCTGCCCCTTTTTGCGTCCATCGGTTGTAAACACGACTGTCTGAATTGCTTGTCAAATCCACCCGGGCGCGGTCTTCGTCCTTGCGCCCGAGCTCCGTGGAGGTTTCGCCCTCGCCCTCCTCCTTGAGCTGCGCCGTCTCGTTCGAATTCGTGGTCACAGGTCCGCCGACATTCCCCCCCAAGGCAGGTGGCGGCAGGGTCATACTGCCTTTCCCGTCAAATCCCGAGCTCCAGATGTTCTCCTGCTCGCCTTGAACCTCTTTTTTCTGCAGCTCCGGGGCTTTGTCCTTCTCCATGTGAATTCAGTGAATAGTTTTAGTGATGAGTGAACGGCAAATTGGCATCCCGTGTGAATCTCCGCAGCTGGCAGTGAAAGACCAGCCTGTGTTTTGAATCGGGACGAGTACGCGAATTTGCAGAGAACTATCGAAATTGCCAACGGCCAATGCACGTATGTGGAAAAGCCAAATTGGCACCTCCCAAGACAATGCTCATTTTCGCCCCACCAATTGTAATTTGTCCACCAGGAATACCCATGGGAAAAGCAGAAAACATCAAGCGTATGCGTCGGCAGCGGGTGGCCAAGCGGGCGCAGAACAATCCACAAAGCTCCGGAGATAAATCCATGAAATCATTGGCAACTAAAGAGTTGTATTCCAGAGCTGCCGAAAATGATTTTGAAATCGGTCCTGGTGACCCAGATGTTAAGTACTCTGATCTCCTCGAGGAATTTGCAGAGCCGATTGTGGATTTGACGCGTCCGATCAAGGAGATTCGCGATGGCTATAAGCTTGCAGTGATCGCCTGGAACATGGCTTCCTTACGCCATGTACGTCCTGATCAGTTCAAAAAGGATTGGGTGAAATTCGAATCAGATTTTGCACGCATACCCGGCATGTTGGACTTGATGGTCAACTTCCTAGAGCGAAAGGACGAGATGTTTCCAGAATACAACAAAATCATCGTGGATTTCGAAGTCAGCAAATCCCGATCAGGGGATGGGTATGACCTTGCGGTGTCGTATGCGTGAGAATGATGAGATGGCGGCTGCGTTGGACGAATCCGCGTCGACAACGCTACTTTGCCCTGTCACGCGCACACACACTCTAATCTCGCATTGTTAACGCCGGCCCTCTCAGCACGCGGTGTTTGTGTTGGCAACGCTAACCACGTTTTCCGGTTTTTACTCGGCCGCTGGCGGCCATTTTATAGTCGCCTCATCCCCGGCCCTTCTCCATTGCCTGACCGCATGCGGCCAAACAATGGAGAAGGGGGTGGTCGGAGGACTCCGATCCCTGTTTTTTCCCTTTTTGCCCCCACTCACGCTTCGCACTCACACTGTCCTCGGTCGGGGATGAGACGATCACGATAAATAGCAGCTTCTGTGCAGCGGTTTGGATGGCCCGCGTTGCCTATCGTGTCGCAGTGCGTTTTCTTCGGTGATTAATGCTAGACTTTTCCACCTCGACTGACAAAAATCAACTCCTCCGAGCCAGCAACCTAAAACCCTCATTCATCAAAATTTACGCAGATTTTTGCGCGTCGAATGTCAAAATATCTCATCCGCTACACCCCTTCTATGGCAGAATGGTGTATATGTGGGAAACTAAGTCTTCTGCGCGACAATCACGTTATAAATTGTGATTTTACTATGGAATCACCCTTTGAAATGACGCGCTCCGACATCTTTTTCCTATTGGGCGGCTATGACCTCGAAATGGTCGAAATTCGCCGACTCCTCGAATCCTGCAACTTGCAGGAGGGCAGGGACTTTGCCGACCTTCGCCTGGGTTGGGGGGCTAAACTCAGCGCCTACGCTGCCGTTTTGGAGGATCCGCAGTTCAGCAATCGTGTCTTTGCGGGGATCGAATTGGGCGAGGACATCACCCCGCCCGACGGTTACCTGCGCATCGACCATCACAACGAATTGTCCCATTTGCCCGCTGCCATTGTGCAGGTGGCCGAATTGCTTGGCGTGGTTGACACCACGGCAGCTGCTCGTGGCTGCGAATGATGCGCGATGGATTCCTGGGATGCAGGATCTGGGAGCGGGAATTGAGGAGATAGCTTCCTTGCGTAAGGAGGACCGGCGAGCGCAGGGGGTTACGGAGGAGGATGATGAAAAAGCCAAGGAGAAGATAACAAGTGCTGTCGCAAAATCGGGAATCAAGATTGTAGAAGCTGGATCTATTCCTTTTTCAGCGGTCGTGGATTTACTTTTTCCATTTGATCGCTTGATCGTGATTGGGGATAGAGGGCTGACCTTTTACGGGAGGGGAGTAAACAACTTATCAAGGGAATTTGCCGGTTGCATCGCGAATGGCACGGCATACCATGGTGGTGGAGATTCTGGTTTTATGGGGTTTTCCGAATCCAATCGTGAGAAATTAGTGTTGATTATCGAGAAAATTAGCGAGGTTATGGACATCGAAAAATCACAATTTGAGCGGGCATATAGCACACATATCTTTCATTTTGCCTTCCGATGGGAAGCAAATCTCGAACCCAATTGTAGCTTGGATCGTTTGCACGAATTGATGGCCAACATCACGGACCTTATGAAGATTGGGGAGGGGTGGCGTTGGCAGCGCCATCCGGTCACTTTTCAGGAAGATCAGGAATTTAACGAGTTTGTTTATTATCACAGTTTTGCTCGGGACGTAGTTTTTGACATGTCCATGGTCGATGGATCAATGGCAACTGACGGTTGTGTAGCTGTTTATCAATTGGTGCCCGGATAGTTGTGCCGATGCAATTGCCTTAAAATATGAATTCACATGGCATCATGGCAAATATTCGCTCCCTGTCAGGGGAGTTTACCTTCGGATGTATGATACTGGTGTTGGCCTTTTGTCGTTTCACTTGCTCAATATTGATCATAAAACGGTTGATGATGTTTTGAGAATCAATGAATATGGAAGGTGGCTGTATTCTGGAACAATGTCTCGCGGAGTGGCAAACAAAAAGTCTGACACACTATGGAATGGAGCTCCTTCCAGATATCAAGTTTGGCAGTCAAGCAGTCAGACAGCAATGGCGATGCAGGGCAATCAAACACGTCAATTGTTTCAGATGAACAAAAAAGTAAGCATGTCTCCACGAAGATGGCAGAGGTGAATAGTAGGATTCCTTTGATACGCACGTATGGCCTTGCTCGGCTTCCGGAGTTCGTTAAAATATTGCTCGGTGGGGAGCATATTCAGTTTCTTACGGGTTTTGATTTCGATGAAAAAGAAACTTGCGGCGACGTTGAATATCGCGCCTTTAATTGATGGGAAGATGTTTGTCGTCTCATGGATGGAGGATGAAGAGTTGGCGACCGATATCCGAAATGGAGATTATCTCTGTAGTGACAAGGAAAACATTTACCGGGCAATATTTGTGGACGCGGAAAAGCGACCTGCCGTGACAAGACGCTTTTCAGCTGGAGATGGAGAGACATGCCTATCGCGGTGGAGCGGTTATGGCTCCTTGCCATGGAATTACGGCCTATTCCCTGGTATGCATAAATTCGGCGGAGAATCCATTTAAGTTTACACGACACAATACCAACCATATGTATAATCGCATGGTGGAGCATGTTTTGGTGCAAAGGGCTACGGTGCTTAAATACCAGCATGACATCGCTACGATTGCCAACGACATGAAGGAAAACGTCGAGGAAATATTGGGAAATATTGAAGATCTCAACCGCAAGTATTTAAGGTTCTTGAGCAAATACCATTTCAAGGAAGTAACCGCTCAAATCCAAGGGCAAGAAATGTACCAAATGTTGTATCATCACATGCGCCTGGATGTACAAATCGCCGAGCTTGCGCATGAGATTGATGTACTGCACCAATTTGCAAGTAGTAGAGAGGATAAGAAACAAAGTCGCTTGCAACAAACGATGGCTTACGTCGCAGCGGGATTTCTTATTCCTTCATTCTTGACCGGATTTTTGGGATGAATGTTTTTGGGAATAGCGAGGCTTTCCATCTTAATAAATTGGTATATGGCGGGCTTGTCGCCTATTTGATCTTCGCTGCCATAATCGTCTTCTATCACTTTGCCGAACCGAAAACTATATTGAAGCGAAAGCCATTTGTGGTTATCGGGTTGGCCTTCCTTGCACTTATTGTAATTCTTCTTCCGTGG
>JADKCL010000034.1 GCA_016718825.1 Bacteroidota bacterium
ATCAATACCCGCCCGCCTGAACGCCCTGAAATCTTGAAATTGGTCACACAGCTTCCCAATCCTGGAACCGGTGCGGCTGGCGGTGTGCGGGTGGAAATCAACCAGTATCCCGAAACCGCAGGCATTACAAAGTTTCGGGTTTATCGGGCAACCGATTTTTCCAAGGCTCAGCATGTCCGTACCATGCAGGAAGCCATTGAGTCTGCCATCGGGAATTCGGCATTGGATACCTTCTCTGATCTGGCCTTCCCGCCGTATTCAGAGACCCTGTATTACCGCGTGGTGGCGTTGCGTGAGGTGAAGAATGAGCAAGGTGCCCCTGAGTGGATTCCCTCGCAGCCATCCAACCTGGTTCTTTCAAGCATGATCGATACGGTGAATCCCCCGGCGCCATCCATCACGCACTCCGTGGCAAACACCTTGAGCAGCCCAGCAAGGTTCCAATACGTTACGCTGACCTGGAATATGACGGCATGGAATGCGAAGTATTACCTGTACAAGATGAACACCAAGGGGAATTGGAACAAAATCTTCGAGATCAAGTCCAATGATCCGATGGATCTGATCTATCCTCCACAAGGAAATTTCGGCCTTCCGTTCTACCAGGAGACGGCCTTCCTTCTGAAGGAGGACGATGATGGGAACCCGATCTATCATCGGTTCAAGGTGGTGGCTGAAAATGCTTCTGGATTGCTTACCCTGAGGGATGAGGAGTTGACAATCTGAAAGGTAGTTAAATGTGGTCCAAAACCTTAGATTGATATCTCAAAGCAACAATGCTCATAAAGAGCTATGTTACCCCATTTATCCTGATTGTCCTTGGAGCGATCAAGTGTGAGGCGCGAAGGGAATAATGGGTTTTTGATTATTTGGAGTCAAACAGGCGGCCACCTCGGGGCGCGAGGTTTGTGGTGGGCTTCGTTAACCGGAGACTGCCACCGTCCAGCTTCCGCTTCGCGGAACGCGGTACCGATAGACGGCCCGTTCCCAGCGAACCTTGGATGCATTTTTTGGAATGCCCGTTTATCCGTCAGGATGCCCATTCGTCCGGAGTTGGTACCGTTCGTCCGCATACGGTATGGGTACCGGGCAAGGGCGTGAATTCAGTGTGCGTTCGAGCGCGCGTGAGGAGGGGTTTGGCTGCGCCAAATTAGCTCCCCTCTCCGCGATTTTTCCGCTAGGAAAAGTCGTGGAGAGCGGGCTGGGGGTGAGGCGATAGAAAGAGCAGGTAACGGCGCATCCGTGGTTTCAGAAGGAACATGGGTTCAAAACCAAGCGTTTGGATCGTGGAGATTTGAATGCTTGCCCGTTCATCCGGCAGGATGCCCGTTCGTCCAGAATTGGTACCGTTCGTCCAAAAGGGGTGCGCGCAAGGGCATACGGTGTGAAAGGACGAAAATGAGCCGGTTTCAGTGTGAGTTCGAGTGTGCGTGAGGAGGAGTTGGGCAGAGCCCAACGTGCCCGTTGGATAAATAGATGTGCCACTTCGTCCTTCCAGAGTGCCCGTTCGTCCATTCTTGCTGCGCGGGGTTTTGAGATGTTGTATTATTGAAACATGTTGCCCGGAGTCTGCCAGGCGGGTCCGGAAACATCATGCTGTAATACTCTTGCTAACAACTGGCTGCCACCCGAAATACTGAGGGTGGTGCGTTCTTCCGCTTCGGGTGTTATGTATCTGGAGTGACGGGTCAAACCTAGTTTGCCCATGAGCAAAATGACCTATCAAAAGGCAATGTTTTGACCACAATCATTGCGCCGTTTTACGGTGCAAAGGAGAATATTTATTATGGTCAAAATGGGTTGATATACAGTGGCATAGGCCGATCAGGAGAGGTGTGTTATTGCGGGAAAATTGAGGTGAAAAAAAATTAAAAAATATTTTCGTTTTGATGTACCATAATTGAATTCTTGGCGTATAGATTTGCAAAGAATGAATTTGAAGAAATAAACTGTTGCTGTTCTGAACTCTGGCCACTAAGGCACGAAGAACTTTTTGCCACTAAGGCACCAAGACACCAAGGTGATTTTAGCCACTAAGGCACGAAGAAAAATTGACGATATTGTGGTTTAATTAGGAAAGGAGTAAGACATGTAAATCATTGCTGGCTTCAGAACTTGCACTCCCTCTTGTAACAGCCGTTAGCCGCTCCATGTCGGCGTGATGTGGGGCATAAAAAACCAAGTTTTTTGCCAGTCGCCTTGTGTGATTCGAGCGGAATTGCTCTGTGCGTATTGGTGTTTTACTTTACCCATAAACAATTTTCATATGGGAAAGCAATTTGGAGTTGTCCATTTGAGCGGACAGTACGGTAACGTCCGCATGGTCATCGACCAAGGCAAGGGCCGCGCCCATTTGTCGGATGTTGTGACCAAGGATCGAATCATGACGGAGGAGGCATTTGCCCCGACGCGTGAAAACATGTCGGAATTCACTGGCGCAGCTTTGGCCGCGAGTGCATTGCGCAAGTGCCTTGGAAACCAAGCTACGGGATTTGGTGAGCGCTATTTGACTTCGCGAATGCAAGGCTTGATGCGCAGGATTGTGTCTCAAAGCAGTGGCATCGGCGGGGAACGTTCGGTCGAAATTGCAGCCAATGCAGCTATGGCCTACGATTTCGACCTGAACCGGGAAGAGCCATTTGCGGGAAGGTTCAAGGCAGACTATGATCTGCTGCCGAATGTGGACCGCAATATGGTGCAGTTGGATGTGCCTGTGTTTGACACGCGTCTTGACTTGGCGAAACCGCAAGGCGCAACGCATTTTCGCGTCTACCTTGTTGCCGGCCTTCTTGCAGACTACCAGTTTGTGGGCGGCACGATTCCTTATCAACCTGTCAATGCCGCGCTGAATGGATTGAAGGCATCGGACCAAACGGCGGTATTGCCTCTGCGCGGCCTGCTTGTGCCGACGAGCATTCAGCTGACTGCGACGATCGCGAACTCGCCGGTCGTGCCTGTGGACGTGAGCCTGGTCGTCGGGCTCGGCATTGAGTTCTACCGACAAATCGGCGGTACCAATACGCTGATGGGTTCGGGCAATGCCATGCGAATTGAGCGTTTGTTTTAAGCGCTGAAGAATTGGTTTTTTGCCGCTTGGCTGGCGGCTGGGTCCCGTTACCGCAAGGTGGCGGGACTTTTTCTTGAGCAGAATTTACGGAATTTGGCAGAATCAGGGTTGGTGTTGAATTGGAAGCAGGGTCTGAATCAGAATTTACGGGATTTGCAGAATTTTCGGAATTGTGTCCATTTGTATCACTGTTCATCACTTCACCACGGCAGATCTTTGATCGGCTGCCCTACTGGATTTGATGTGTTTGATCAACTTTCATTCGATCTTCATGGCAGATCTTTGATCGGCTGAAATGTTCCATTGGATGGGTTTGATCACCTTTCATTTGGATGGGTTTGATCACCTTTCATTCGAACATCACGGCAGATCTTTGATCGGCTGACTTCTTCCATTTCTTGATATTCCCCCCCCTGCGTTCCAAGGGCATTTCCCTGAATTTTGCCCAGCTCCCGCCAAACCACAGCCCGGCAATTTTGGAATCCAACAAACCCAGCAACTGCCTGAATTCCTGCTGTTCGGCGGGACTTTGGGCTTCCATCAGGTCCAGAATCTGTTGCGGCACGTTAAAATCTGCCGGCGTTGCTGCCCAATAAGCTTTGTCGCCTCCTTCGGGGGCTTGCAATGCCGGGATCAGGGTTTCACAGGCGGCCTCAAGGGCGGCGCGCTGTGCGGGGGTTACTTCAAAAGCCATTCGTCCAGAGATTATTCTGCGAATCTAAGGGAATACACATCGGAAAGGTAGTTGCTGAGGACGCTCCAGTTTTCGCCGCGATCTTCCGAGTAAAATACGTTGCCGGTGGTGCTGCCAAAGGCCAAGGTATCGGCGGTGATGTCCATGGCGTGGCGGTAGACCAAGTCGTAAGAATGCGCTTGGGGAAGGCCTTTGCGTTGTTGGGACCAAGTTTTGCCGCCATCGGTGGTATGGCAGACGCAAAGGGCCCGGTCAATCGTCACACGCATCACATCGCTGATCGCAGGTACAACCCAGGCCTCGTCGAGGTTCTTTTCGTCGGCAATGATTCCAAATCCGAAGTTTGCCGGGCCGTCTTTTTGAGAGATGTTTTCCCAAGTTGCAGCACCGTCGGTGGTGCGGTAGATCCCACAATGGTTTTGCTGCCACATGACTTCAAACTGCCCGGGATGGGCGGCGACCAAATGCGGATCCTGCCCTACTTCAATGGTCGGATCGGGCAAAAAATCGGCACTCAGGCCTTTGTTGCGCGGTTGCCAAGTTTGGCCGCCGTCAAGGGTTTCAAAAGTTCCCGCACAAGAAATGCTGATATGGACATGGTTTTCATCCGCCGGATTCACGAGGATCGAATGAATCGCTGCATAGGTGCGGCCGCCTCCAAACCAGCCCTTTTTCCGGGTCGGATGGTTCCAAAGCCCTTCATTGAGTTCCCATGTCAAGCCATCGTCATCGGAATGAAAAAGGCCGCCGGGTTCGGTTCCTGCATACAATCTGCCAGGTTGGGAATCCAATCCCGGGGTGAGCACCCAGATGTATTTGAGTGCTGCGGGTTTGTCGTCGTCGATTTCGGCACCCTCCGGGTATTGTGGAGCCGGTACCTCGACCCAACTCTTGCCACGGTCTGCAGTGAAATGGAGTTTGCAGCCCCAATGCCCATGGTCGAGGCAGGCCCACCATTTGCCCGTGCGCGGATCGGCCATCGCGTAACTGACGGGGACGCCAAGGTGGTGCTCGCTTTCAAATTCCCAGGAATTTCCAACGCGGCGGTACACAATGAGACCACGTCGCGTACCAATCAGGAGGGTGTTTTTTTTCATATCGATCGAGAGAGGTTAACCACCGGAAAGGGCTTGCAGGATGTAAACTTCGTCTTGCGGACTGATGGCATCTGCCAAATGCGTTCGGTCCCAAATCAATTCGCCACGGACGTAGACATTGACGTGCTCACGCAAGGCACCTTGGTCGTCAACGAGGTAGGATTTGATTCCAGGATGCAGCTCCTCAATGGCTTCCATCAACTCGGCCACCGAATCAGCCTCAACATTTGCCGGTGCAAGATCCGGGAAGAAGCGTTTGAGATTGGGTGTGAATCTGACCTGCGGCATTGGGGGTACTTGGACGGGTTCAAAATCAAAATAAGCAGCATTGGCAAGCCGCAGTGCTCGGGATGGAAAATAGGGAATTTTTGGAAACGCGGTGAGGTTGATGGAAAATTTGGTTGTTGCCAATTGGGATTCAACAAGTAAGAAAACCGGAATAATTCAGTTGCTGGGTGCTCAGGAAATGGAAATCAGGAACATAAAACAGAAGGAAACGAACACGGCGTGCGTCCAGAATAGCAATTCGCGGCCATCGCTTTCAATTCGGAGCAATCTGGGGAGGTGGATGAAGACGGTGGCAAGCATCGGGTAGGCTAGAAAAATCATCATCGGGATCACCCAATCGTCGAAGCAAAATCCTAAAAGGTCGGCGTCGGAACGGTAAATGCCGGTTTTCAATTCGAAGTCAAAAAAGATGAGATCGTGTTGATAGCCACGATAATAGTATAGAATTGAGCCTTTAATGGCCGTCGCAACTGTCAAAAGGAAAACGAGAGCGTTGGAGCCGTGAAGGAATACGGCACTGGTGGCTGGAGTAAGTGGACTTTCGGGATGCATCTTGCCCGAAGGTCGGGGGAATTTGCTCCGTGGAGGGTGGCAAACGGAGGGGATGTTGCCGAGAATGACCATTGGTGCTTAGGTGGATTGCTTCATCCCCTCGTCATATCGGTGGTTCTCAGGTTCGCAAGCCGGAGGCTTGCTGCAGGATCAGCGTGCGGCCGGAGGCCGCCGCTTCATCATTGGCCGCCGCTTCAAAAGCCTTATTGCGCAATCGTAGTAGCGCTTTTGGTCAGGATGGCGTGGAAGGGGACGGGTTTTGCACCTTGGGTCCATTCGCCCCAGAGTTCTGCGCCTTTGTCTACCGCCTTCACGGTTCTGAGGGTCATGGCCAATTTGCCTTTGTCGCTTTGGGAGGCCCAGTAGCTTTGGTCTTCGTTCAAATAGGCGCCGTAGACGATCATGCCGGCGTTGCTGGGACGGGTGCCGAAGTTCACGACGAAGGCTTTCCATCCGTCGGGGCCATCGTACAAGGTGCTGCCACTTTGGACGAATTCGACTTCATCGGGCATCGTGGCCAAAATTCCATTCGCGAAGAGGACAATGCTCTCACGGCTCAGGATTTGATCCAACCAATCGGGCAGCGTTCCTGAGGCGGAGGAGAGGTTTGTTGTGCTCAACTTCAGGCCTTTCTCGACGGTTTGGGTGACCTTCTTTCCGAAAATGCTGTCTGGCAAGTTGTTGACGGGGAAATTCTGCGGTTCGACTTTGACCACCTGCGGGGTATCGATCGAATCCTTGGTTTTGTCGCCGTCTTGGGTGCCACCACCGCAGCCTGATGTCCAAACGAGCATTCCGGCCAAGGCAAAAGTGGTGAGCAACACGCGTACTTGAGTCAGTTTCATTTCTTCGAATTTATTTCTGCCCGAATTTAGTCCATTCGCCCGTTTTTAAGAAAAATCCGGAAAAATTTTCGAGGCCCGTTAAACCTTCGTCTATCCTTCCCGTCTATCCTCCAAAATCCACAAAGAAGGACAATTTGAAAAGACGTTACCCAAGAACACATACGGTGGCCACCCAAGGTTCTGATGTTTGACTTCAAGATATTCACCTAGAAAAAACTAGAACTGGTATGAAAAAGCACATTTTGAAATTCGCAGCCCTCGCCACATTGATGCTTCTTTTCGTGACGTCCTGCCAAAAGGACTCCGTCGAAAGCGATGATACCCAAATCTCGGCAAGCCAAACATCGTCGGATGCAGGTGGCATGATCGAACAAATCGAAGACGAAGCCGCTTACCGGATGTCTCCTTCGACGGCCGTCACAGGGTGCCCAACGGTGACTTGGTCCGCAGACCGCAGCACCTTCCCCAACACTTGCACGATTGACTACGGCACAGGCTGCATCGACCGCCATGGTCGCGAAGTCTCCGGTCAGATCACCGTCGATGTCAGTGCACCCTATTTTGAAGCCGGTTCGGTCCGCGTCACGCATACCGAGAACCTGACGGTGGACGGCAACAGCATTGCCTTTACCCGCACGGTCACGAATCAAGGCTTGAACAGCAGCAATCAGATGTACTGGACGGTGGTGGTCAATGGCACCCGCGTCAAGGCAAGCGACAGCACCGAAGCCACTTGGTCTGCCAACCGGGTCCGTACGATGACGGCCGGATTGGAAACCGAAGACAATCTGGAAGACGATGTCCATGAAATCACGGGCACTGCGACGGGCGTTTGCCACCGCGGCAATACCTTTACAAGCACGATTACAACGCCTTTGGTCAAGCGTGGCGACTGTCAGTGGATCGTGAGCGGCGTTGAAGTCACCACCGCCGAAGGTCGCCGTGGCGAACGCACCCTCGACTTTGGCGACGGCAGCTGCGACGACAAAGGCACGATCACCCTCCGCAACGGGGATACCCGCGAAATCACTTTGCACAGGCCCAGAAGGTAAGTTCGAAGTCTGCGGAAAGTTGGAGGGGTTGGATAAACGATGGATGATTCAGAGAGCGTAGCGTTATTGAAAAACGGCCCTGCCATTGGCGGGGCTGTTTTGTTTGGGGGTGGACCGTACCGCAGGTGGTATCGCTGTCAGGGATACTCAGCGCGACGAATTGTCGCTTGAATTTCTTTCAATACGGTTTGGGCAAGTTTGTCTGGAAGGGCATTGGATGCTGCAAGTGCCCGAATTTGATCCTGCAATGCGGACCGGCCTGCGCCAGCAAAAGGTGCGTCCTTGCGCGTGCGCTCGAGCAGCAATTCCTTGCATTTGCGCAATAGGGCTTCGTTGCCACTGGCGATCGCACTGCGCAAATCCAATGCATCTCTTGTCACTTTGTCATAGATGTCTTTCCGGGATTTGATCCACGAGGAATTGTTCAAATCAAAGACCACTATAGAAACTTCGGCACGCAACCACCGCATTCCGTTGGAATTCCATTGCGTCACAAAATCGGCGGCAGGGTTGGGCCTTTCGGCAAAGGCCGGTGTAATTTCTCCAATGGGGTTGATGGCGAGGCTCTCTACATCTTCGATGACGGACGGGTCAAGGAGGATGGCGAATTCGGCAAGGTAGTCTTCGGAGGGGTCTTGAATTCTTTGCGCGCCCTTCAATACCGGGAAAATCGAACCTTTGGAGCCCTGCATGTTGACCGAGGCAGAAGACAATCGGTAATTGCTGGCTTTGAATCTCAACCAAGGGTAACCTTCGCCGGCCTCCTCCAAAAATGGCTCGATTGCTGCAAGAATCCCCTTTTTTCGGAGGTCATTGCGGTGCGTGGTGGTCAGTGAACTGAGTTTCATCTTGGGCCTGAAGTGCTCGACCTCCCGATCGCCTTTGCCCCCGATGGGCTGCTCGGAATACCAACATTTGCCTCCACCCAGACCATTGGTGCCCACGTACTGATGCGCTTCTAGCCAATCAAACAATGAAGTCCAATCACCGTCACTGTGTTGTACTTTGGCAAGGAATCGCGCCAAATCGACGTGGTTTGCCAAATCCGGATGCGGAAATCGAATGTAAATCATGGCAGGATGCTGGAGGAGGAATTGTTCATTTCTGCCAGAAGCCGGTCCACCATTTCCTTCATTTCATCGTCGGAGGGTGAGGATTCTGCAACGAGGCTGCGAAAAGTCTGACGTTCAGCAACCATGTCCAAAAACCGCTGGTAAAGCGGGTCTGTGAGACTGTCATCGTAAGACAAAGCGCCGAGTTTCTGCGTGAGAAAGGCAAACCGCTGTTCTTCCTCCGGATTCAATTCGGAGGATGCCGCCTTCCTGCTCAATGTTGCATGTTCCTTGACCGCCGCGATTGCGACTTCGCCAAAGGTGGATTGTGTCCCAAACACGTCGCGCAAAATGCCTTCGGCTCCGACCCAAAAGAGGTCTTCCTTGGGATGCCTGATGGATCGTTTTCCTTGTTCGTCTGCCTCCAGAATATACACCTGTTCGGCGTCGAGGTCCTTCAGCAGCATTGGCGAATGGGTACTCACGATAAACTGTACCTTGGGGAAGGCCTCCGACAACCGTTTCAAGGTTGCGGCTTGCAACTCGGGATGCAAGTGAATGCCAAATTCGTCGATCAAGACCACGCCTGGAACTTCCAAATTGGCAGTGGGGCCCAGATGTTTGTTGAGCAAAACGGCACGCATGCTTAACTCGGCGGCCATCAGGCAGAGGTATTGGTAGCCGTCGCTGAGTTGGTCGAAGAGGCGGATGGTTCCATCTTCAAACCGAAATGCCAAAACCCTTGCGTTGCCCTTTTTGGTGGAACTCGCTGTGATCCACTCAAAAGAATGCAAACTCGGAAGCAAGAGGCCCAAGACGTTTCGGAAAACTCCCAAAGCGGCTTGGGGAATTTGACCAAACATCGACTTGGCTATTTCGGAGGTTTGGCTTTCCTGCGCACGGCTTGCCATCCTTTCAAACCAATTGAGCAGGAAGGGTTCGATGGATTTTCCGCTCAAACAGCCATCATAGCCGAGCAATGCCTGAAAATCCTCCCCAAAACTGCTGGTATCCGTCAAGGCAACATGGACGTATTCCGTTCCGAAATAGGCGATCATCGGCAGGCGTCCCACGTTGTGCTCGGTGACCGACTTGTACATTTCCGCGGCGAGCCGATCCAAGCTTTCAAGATTTTCATTGCCGGCAGAATTCCCGGAAGTCGAATGCCAGCGTTTCCAAACCAAAGCAATTTCCTGATTCTCAATGGATCGCGTGGTGGCCTCCATTGCAAGTTCACAGATTTGGGCAATGTCAGCGATCGGATTTATCCCGACAATCCGGTGATCTTCCCTTTCAATGGACAAATCAAGACCATTGATTGCCGCCACAAACGACGACAAGCCGATGCGGATTGCCTGAAAGATCGCCGACTTCCCAGCCATGTTCTCTGCCACCAGGACATGCATGTTGAATTCGGGATTGAAAACGATCTCGAATTCATCGAAACAACGGAAATTCTTCAGTCCAAGTCGATCTATGCGCATGCAGGAAACTTTTCTCAAATATAAGGCTTTGAGCTATTTTGCAGCCATGGTAAAATTCCGCCCGAGTACCGATCATTTCATTACGAGCATCAAGTCCTTGCAGGCGTTTTTGGCGCAGGGAACGAGTTTGGCGTATTGCACCTTGCAGGATTTGGACTTTCGGGAGAATGCCATCGATTGGATGCAGATTCGGATTGACCATACCACCTTTTTGGGTTGCGAATTGAAGTCGTCTGACGAATTGATTCTTCGCGAAAAAGGAGCCTTCATCTATCCGCGGCATCCTGATTTGCCTTACAATCCCTACCGTCGGGAGCTTTATACCTGGCAGGAGTTGATGGAGGGGTATTCACCCGAATTTGACAACAGCCTCGACCTTGCGATCTACCGTCATTTTGCAGCCTGCCGCTACAATCCGAGCATCAACGAGGCGCTGAGCCAACGGATTCATGACCATGCGATTGACGAAGCCTTGCGCAGTCTGATGCGGTTTGATGCGGAGGGCATGACGGAGAAAAAATGCATCGGGATGATGGGCGGCCATGGCACGAAACGCACCGACGAATGTTATTTAAAAGTCGCGAAAACAGCCAAACTGCTCACGGAAGCGGGCTTTTTCATTGTCTCAGGCGGCGGACCGGGCATCATGGAAGCTGCCAATCTCGGGGCTTGGATGGCTGGTCGGCCGATGGAAGACCTCGGAAAGGCGTTGGCGATCCTCGGGCGCGCACCGCATTACAGGGACCAAGGCTATTTTGAAGCCGCAAAGGAGGTTTTGGCGCATTATCCGGATGGAATGGCAAGCCTGGCGATTCCGACCTGGTTTTACGGCCACGAACCGAGCAATTTGTTTGCGACGGCGATTGCCAAGTACTTCAGCAACAGCATTCGGGAGGATACTTTGTTGGCGGTGAGTTTGCACGGGGTTGTCTTTGCGCCTGGGAGCGCGGGTACCACGCAGGAGATTTTTATGGAGGCGACCCAAAATCATTATTGCACCTTCAATTATTACAGTCCGATGGTGTTTTTGGGCAGCCAACGGTATGAGATTGAGACGATGATTTATCCGTTGGTAAGGCAATTGTCATTCGGGCAAGCCTACCATGACTTGCTGCATTTGGCCGATACGCCGGAGGAGGTTTTGGCGTTTTTGAAGGTAAATGGACCACGGAAGAAGGTAGTTTGAGCTGCAACCTTCGCTGAGCCCTGAACATGGTTTTCGGAAAAAGTACGGTGTTGTGGGCTTGAATTTCAGGGGCGTTTTGCTTATTTTTGAACTAGAGGCAAGGATTTTCGTGCTTGGTATTCATTTTTAGCATGCAATTGTATGTCCACCAAAGAATTGAAATCAAAAATACAAGTGCTGATGGCATTCAATGAAAACGAGGATCTACTCTTCCGTTTTTACCAAAGTCTTTTGGAAGATGCCAAGCGAAATGAAGGCGGAGATTGGTGGGAAAACCTGACAGATGAACAGAAATCAAGGGTCGAAGCAAGTCGTGCATCTATCGCCACGGGAAAAACATATTCCAATGCCGAGGCCTTCGAAGAATCAAAGAAATGGCTTATTCAGCATTCCTAAAACAATGCCATTAAACTAGGCTTGGTACGAGGTTTGAAATTCCCTTGGTATTTGGCCCGGAGGGCCTAAACAATAGTAGCCGTGGACGAAGTCCATGGTTGAAAATACGGTTCGATTCACAAGGCCGAAGGCCTTGAACTTGTCCTCCTCGTTCAATCGTTCGCTTAAATTCAAGACCTTCGGCCTTGAAACATCGTTGGGCACACCAACCACGGACTTCGTCCGCGGCTATCGTTGTTTAAGTCCTCCGGACTATTCAGTGGTAGCCTCCAACCTTAACCTTGAAACTGAACCCCAAACCTGCCCCCCTCAATCCTGATCCCCAATCTCCACATCGTCCAAATGCAAGACGTGCATCATACGGTGCACCAGCGGCGCCAAGAGTACCGCTGCTGTGGTGAGGAAGGCAATGCCGCTGTAAAGGGCATAAAATGAGGAGAATATCTTCGCGCCATCGGAGGCCATCGGATCGACAGGACCCATGCCGGTCAAGATCATGCTGGCATTGTAAAATCCGCAGACCAGGGTGAGTCCGCCAAAGTAGCTGTAACCGAATGTGCCGATGAGCAAGGAGATTGAGACAATCGTTGTCGAATACAGAAAATACCGCAGCTGCCGCGACAAAAACTGCCGCTTCGACAGCAGGGGCTGCTTACGATGCTCCCAGCGGGTCTCGAAAAATGTGCGTTTCAATGGCTTCATTCTGCGAATATCATGACCTTTTTCCGCATTCGCAGGCCTTTCATTTCCAGCTTGAGGAGGTACAAACCACCGCTCAAGCCATTCACAGAAATTTCCGTCTGCAATTCACCTGCACATTTCCCGGCGATCTCGTCCAACACGCGTCCCTGCAAGTCGCAAAGCGTCAGCACATACGCCCCCGCAGGCAATCCCAAAGCATTCACCCGCAAATCCTCCCCCCGCTGAAAGGTAGACATCCCACACCCTTGCCCACACCCAAACCCGTCAGCGGTGCCCGCCGGTCCGACGACGACCTGCAGCAAACTCGTATCCCCTGCTGCATCCAAGTGACTGAACGCTCGCGCCGTAATCGTGCGCAATCCCAAGGTTTGCCATTGAATGTCAATGCTGTTGCTGTTGGGATTCGAAGAAACGACCGTCCCGCCATTCACCGTCCAGCACCAATGATAGCCGGGTTGCGCAGGGACAGTATAGGTCTCAATCGCATTCGGATAGGAATAGCCGATGCCCGTGATGGGACCCGTTTCCGGCTTGAGAAAATGCCAGAGAAATTCCTCGATGTCCACCAAAATCGGATCCCAATATTGTGTCGGTCCGCCAACGAAGTTGTTGGCAACGACCGTTCCCCAAACGTTGTGGCCTTCGCCGGGGAAGGGAATAAATTCGTTGTAGATGCCCAAATGGTCGAGGCGCGGGGCGATCAACGACGAACCGTAAACCTGTGGCAAGGTGAAAAGGGCGGTGAAGGGGAAGCCATATCCATACGGCACGACAGGATCAAGGTCGCCATGGAAGGAAATCATGGGTACATTTTCATTCGAAGCGATCCAGGAAGTGTCCCCGATGGCTCCCCAAGCATTGATGAGGGCCTTTACTTTGCTCGAATGGGCGTAGGAATTTCCGCTGCAATCCTTGCAACCCAAATCCGGTGCCGGGAAGGGCAATCCGGAGGCGAAACTGCTGGCTGGGCGCTCGGCTTCCGACATGTACTGACAATGCATCGCCGAAATGCTGCCTGCACTGACACCACCGGCAAAGACCCAATTGGTGTCGATGCGCAGGCTGTCTGACTTTTCCTTGAGGTAACGAATGGCCGCGCTCCAATCCTGTACGGCCCGGTAAACCGCTCTTTCTCCCGAATTGGCATCGGAGATGTTCATGCCGAGGCGGTAGTTGATGCTCGCGGTCACAAATCCCTTTCGGGCGAAGGAATCGCACAAGGCGCGCGCATCTTCATCCTCCTTGGCTCCGATCAAAAATCCGCCGCCGAAGGCAAACATCATCAAGGGCCGGCGTGCAAGCGTATCCCCGACCGGCTGATAAATGTCCATTTTCAGGTCTTGGGCGATCGTCACATTTTCGTTGATGTACACGGCCGGCATCGCGGGGGCATTGCCATAAACCACATCCGCCGACTTCTGAACCTGAAAAATGGCGGTTCGGTAGCGAAGGGTATCACATTGCTGTGCCTTCGAAGGGTCGGGAAGGATCAGCCAGAGGAACAACAAAAAGGCAAACGAACTTTTGCGCATAATTCGATGGATTGAATCGAAAATTAGCAAACTCTGGAATCAAAACACCTTTTTAACCAGCCAAGCGATGATTCCATTTTTTCCTGCCCTACCGATCAGCCAATTGAGCAACCAAGGCCGGTCGGCAATCAGTTTTTGGGCCCAATACTTTTGCCGGAGTTCTTTGGCCAGCTTCGAATGCAGTTCCTTGGAATATTCGCTGAGTGCTGCGGCGCTGAAATTTTGGGATTGAAAGGCCTTGATGGCATGTTTTGCGGCCATTTGGGCGCTCCACATGGCATTGCCGATGCCTTCGCCGGTGGCAGGATCGATCAAGGAAGCGGCATCGCCACAAAGCAAAAATCCATCGCCGCTGTTGGTCATCCACCGCGAACCGAGCGGAAGGCCAAACCCCAGCACTTTTCCTTGCATTTTGGCGCCTTCGAATCGTTTTGCAAGTGCGGGCGTTTTGCTGATGATCTCCGTCAAGGCCGGACGAAGGGCGATTTTGCGTTCGGCGATATGCTTGCTGAGCATTCCGAAGCCGACGTTGCATTCGTGTGCGTTGACCGGGAAAATCCAGAAATAACCCGGCAAGCCGTCCTTGACCAGATGGATTTCCATCGTGTCGGGCTGCAAGTCGGCCACGCCTTGAAAATAGGCCCGCACCGCCGCGCAGTGGTGGTTCGGATCCAATTCGAATGCGCCGAGTTGCTTGGACGTGACGCCATTGGCGCCGTCACAGCCGATGATGAGCTTGGCAGACAATACTTGGGCGGTGGTTTGAATGCGCCAGATCTGACCTTCCCGGGTGATGTTTTCGACGGCTTGGCCGGGGAAAAACTGCAATTCGGGATTGGCTGTGGCCGCATTCACCAGAAAGGCATCAAAATCGATTCGCCGCGCACAATAACCGGGAATGGCAAAATGGTAGGTGAATTGTTGGCCATTCGGCGCCACGACGCTGCAGGCGCGGATCGTGGTTTTGGGTGGAAATTCAGCGAATTGCTGCGCAACCTCGGGTGCAATTTCGCGCAGCACGCGTACCGCACGCGCCGGAATGGCATCGCCGCAGACCTTGTCGCGCGGGAAGCTCGACTTGTCGATCAAGGCCACGCGCAAGCCCGCGTCGCGCAACGCAAGCGCACAGGTAGCACCCGCAGGTCCCGCGCCGATGATCGCGATGTCGAAGTGTTGCACGGTGCAAGTTAATGGAGAATGGACGATTGATCATGGACGATTGATGATTGGCCGCCCTTTGTCATTCCGAAGCGTCCCTTGTCATTCCGAAGCGAAGCGAGGAATCTGCAAGCAAAGTAACACCGACCGCTTAGTTGCTCTGTTCGGCAGTGGCTTGTTACCCGGCCCGTAGATTCCTCGGTCGCTGCGCTCCCTCGGAATGACGATTGGGCTGCGCTCCCTCGGAATGACGATTGGGCTGCGCTCCCTCGGAATGACAATTGGACTGCGCTCCCTCTGGATGATCCATCCCCCATTTTGCCATCCGCCCAACCCTTTGTAATTTTTGGGCATGAAGCACCGCCTCCTCCTTTTTGCGATTTTGAGCGTCTGTCTGCTCTTTTCCTGCAATTCGCCCGATGATCATTCGGCGCCGACGACTATCGAACGGCCGGCTCCGGCAAGCATTGGGCTGTTTTCGCCGATTCAATTGCAGGCAGACTCGACGGTGATTTACCTGGAGGACTATTTCCCGAATGGGGAATGGCCGGATTCAATCGCAATGGATGCCAATCTGACCTTTGTGACCGATTCGGCGCGCAATGTCGTCAAGGTTGAAAAAGCTGGCGAAGGCTTGCCTTGGTTGTCGACCTTGGACCTTTTTTACGGCAAGCATGTTTACAATATCCTCGTTCGGCGGGCGCGGGAGGCGGATGTCACGATCACATTCGATCCCAGGGGGAAAACCTACCAAACCGTCCAAGTCGCTGGCGAAATCAATGGCTGGAACCCCGCGAATGGGCCGATGACCTTCGACGGAAAAAATTGGTCGGTCACCTTGCGCCTCAATCCCGGCCGCTACCAATACCAAATCGTCGTGGACGACAAATGGATGCTCGACCCGGGCAATCCGGTCAAAGTCCCCAATGGCATCGGCGGCGTCAATTCGGAGTTGGTCGTCGGGGAAAAGCTGGGCCGGACCGTCGAAAAAGTCACCCTGCGCTGCGGATTGGGACAAGCCGGAGGCATTTCGATTTTGCCCATTGTGACAGATTCCATCGTACATCCGTTGCCGATTGAGGACGTTTTTGCATTCTGGGAGAATGAACGTATTTCAATTTTTGAACCAAAAGACCATTCGAAGGACAACAACCTCCTGAAAATCCCCGAAGCTGCCAAGTCCATGAAACGCAGCTACATCAGGGTTTTTGCCGCGAATCGTCAATTCTGGACCAACGACGTGCTGATTCCGCTGGAGAATGGAAAACCTGTCCTCGACGCTGCCGCCTTGACGGAGTCCGATCAGCAGAAGAATGTGATCTATTTTATGATGGTCGACCGCTTCCTCAACGGCGACACCACCAACGACGCCCCGCTCAACGATCCGCGCGTGGATGCCAAGGCAGATTTCCACGGGGGCGACATCGCAGGATTGAAACAAAAAATCGAGGATGGTTATTTTGATTCGCTGGGCGTGACGATGCTCTGGATTTCGCCGATTGTGCAGAATCCCGAAGGTGCCTACCAAGAATATCCGGAGCCACGGCGCTGGTTTTCAGGCTACCACGGCTATTGGCCGGTGTCGAGCACGCATGTCGATCACCGCTTCGGGACGGATCAGGAATTGATCGACATGGTCAAGGCGGCGCATGCGCACGGCATCAAAGTCATCCTCGACTATGTCGCCAACCATTTGCACGAGGAGCATCCGATGATCAAAGCCCATCCGGAATGGAAAACCGAATTGTACCTGAAAGACAGCGTCTTGAACGTGCGCCTTTGGGACACCCACCGCATCGGCACTTGGTTTGATACCTTCATGCCGAGCTTGGACTATTCCAAGCCTGAGGTCGTCGAATTCCAGACGGATTCTGCCTTGTATTGGGTGCAACATTTTGGCTTAGATGGCTTCCGGCAGGATGCCACCAAACATATCCCGACGCATTTTTGGAGACGGTTGACCCAGAAAATGAAGCAACAATACATGCTGCCCAACGGCAAGCAGCTGTATCAAATCGGGGAAACCTTCGGCAGCCGCGAACTGATCGGCGAATATGTCGGTTCGGGTTTGTTGGACGGCCAATTTGACTTCAATTATTACTGGACGCTCAAGGGTGTCTTTTCCGGCGGCGAAAAGAACCTGCAGCGCCTGCCCGAGAGCATGGCCGCGAGCGAAACCGCCTACGGCAGCCATTCGCTGATGGGCAATATCACGGGCAACCACGACATGCCGCGCTTCATTTCCTACGCGGGCGAAGCGATCACGAACGGCGAAGACCCCAAGGAAGCGGGATGGAACCGCGACGTGCAAATCAAAAACAAGCAAGGCTACCAACGCCTGCAATTGTTGCAAGCTTGGCTGCTGATGGGTCCGGGTGTGCCGGTCATTTACTACGGCGACGAAATCGGCATGGTCGGCGCAGGCGATCCCGACAACCGCCGGGACATGAAATTCAGCGGACTGAGTCCAGAGGAGGCCGAAACGAAGGCCATCGTGAGCAAATTGGCGAATATCCGTAAAAGCAGCATGGCGGTGCTGTACGGCACCACGCAGGTTTATGTGCAAGGAAATGTCGTGGCGATGCGCCGTCAATACCTCGGCAAGCCGATTTGGCTTGTGGCGAATCTTGCTCCAAGGCCTGCAACGTTCCAATTTCCGGAGTTGACGGGGCTGTCGGAAGCCAAGATGTACTTCGGGAAAGGGATCTTGGGCGAAGGCGAGGTGCTGAAGCTGCCGGGGCTGGGCTTTGAGGTGGTGGAGTGAGGGGGAAAAATCAAATTCATTGGCTTACCCTCCCAACCCAAAAAACTTCGCGATCTTCTCGAGCAACGACGGCCCCTTCCCTTCTTTTCGCTTTGCACGGATCTCGTGCAAAAATGCGGGGGTGATGACGCTGACGCCTTGTGCCTTGGCCGCATCCACGCAGCCCGAAAGCACGGTTTTCAGAAATACACGCGGCACCCCAGCCAATTCGGCGCAGGCTGCAGGTTCCCATGTCACTGCGGGATCAATGCGGTTGGCTTGCCATAACACGGCATCGGTGGTGACGCCGTGCCCCTTGGGGACGTCGACGGGATAGGGCTTGCGGCCCTTGGTGAACCAGAAATGTAGGCTGTCCCGGTATCCGTAGTCGACGGGCAGCCTGGGAAATTCGCCGCCTTCTTGCAAGGCTTCCTTCCATTCTGCCTGCATGATGATTTTGTCGATGCGCAGGAGATAATGGTGTTCCAATCCGTTGACTTCATGCGGATGGCTGCTGTCCCAAGTGCATTCGAAGACCTGCACGGCTTCCATCACGATTTGTGGCAACGGCTGATCCGACACGCGGTGCGAAGGGCCCAAGGTAAAAATGCTATGTTCCATTTTCTCCGCGGTGGACTCTCCCGGAAAACCCAACAAGACAATTCTCCATGAAGTCCCGGTCGTCGGGGATGAAATTCAGCGTCGCCAAACCAGTCCGGCGAATGTTGTTGGCAGTATTGCTGTTTCCACGCGCAATCAGCATCATGGAGTGCTTTCCAGAAATGATATGCGGGAAACAGAGCGAATAGGGCCCCAAATTCGTCTGCCCATCTTCAGCCAAAGTGCCAACAAGCACGACCGGCATCGGAAAAAAGCTGGAAGTCTGGTAGAAGTTGTCCAACAGTGGGACGTCTTCGAAGGTATCGACGGGAGTAGTCATCGGGCAAATTCAGTTTCGCTTTCCCTTGAACATTCGCTCGGGAAAAAAAAGCACTGCGAGAATCACGATGCGCGCGCGCGTATGCGGAGGCTCACGCCTTGCCATCTGTACTCACGCCTCGACCTGCGCCAATGCGCGGGCAGCCATCGCCTTGGCCATGTGGGGACAGCCCGCTGCGACGGCGGCTTGCATGACCTCCTCGGGCACAGCCTCGGTCACCGGCTTGCGCCGATAGGAAACCCAGGTTTCTGTCGGACGGTTTGCACCCAGGTCGCGGCGCAACTGCGGATCAGGCGTTTCCAAGGTCAGGTCAAACGCCTGCAACAACAGCGCCGAAATGGTCAAAATCTCATTCAAGGCGAAGTTCATCCCCGGGCATTTGTGCACCCCGCCGCCAAAGCCGATGATGGCATTTTTGTGGTCCTTGTGGGTGCATTGCTCGGAAGAAAATCGCTCAGGATTGTATTTTTCGGGTTCAGGGAAGACATCGGGAAGGAAATGGGAGACTTCGGCAGTAATGAAGACCGGGGCTCCTTTGGGAATACAGAATCCGCCGACTTCCATGTCTTCGTCGGCGACCCTGATCATGATGTCAGCGGTCGGACGCATGCGCGAGGTCTCGTCAATCGCCCATTTGAGCTGTTTGAGGGAGGCCATGGTGCGGGAATTGATGTGTGCACCATGCGGGAAATGCGTTTGGAGTTCGGATTGAACCTTGGCGAGGTAATCGGGGTTTTGCAGCAGGTGGATGAGGGTCCAAGAGGCTTGGCCGGCCGTGGTTTCATGCCCTGCAAACAGCAGCGAAATGATCAGACCCAGCAATTCTTCGTCAGAGGCGGCGGTGCCGTCGGCCTTCGGAGTATTGATGAAGTCCTGCAAAAAATCCTGATGGCGGTCGGGATGGGCACGGCGCTCGTCGAGAATGGGTTGAAGCGTTGCGGCCATGCGTTTGCGGGCGCGGTCTCTGCGAATGAACTTGGGCAGCGGCCAATTGGAAGGAATGATCGGGTCCAAGGCTTTGCCGACCACGTTGTAGTTGGCCCAGAAGTCCTTCCCGGCCTTTTCCATGAAGTCGTCGCCGACGATGGCGCGACCGGCAACTTCCTGCACGAGGTTGTTCATCGTGTCGACGAGTTCAAATCGGCCTTCATCGGGCAGGGTTGCGACCCATCGGCGAACGGTTTCGTCCATGATCTCGAGGTAGCGCACCATCTTTTCGCGTTGGAAGGGCTCATATAAGACAGGGCGCTGATTCAAGTAGGTCTCGTGGCTCGCCACGAAGGCGACGTTGCCCAAGATTGGCTTCAGGAATTGATAAGGCTTGGACATGTCTAACGCCTTGTCTGTTTCCTTGAAAAACAAGGTCGCGAATTCCGGGCCGACCAAGATCACAGCTGCCTTGTTGGCAAGCTTGATGGAAAAAATGTTGCCGAGTTCGGCATATCCGCGTTTGAGCAGGGTGCCGCGATCTTTGGCAAATTCCAAGGCATGGCCAAGTATCGGGAAACGCTTGGAGAGCATCGGAGGAGGAAGCAAGGCTGGGGATGAAGACTGTACTTTGATCATGACCCAAAACTGAGCGGATTGCTTCCGGAAATCGACCTCCCCAACGATGCTGTACAACTAAATCAGGGGTTGGACGTCCAACTCGTTTGGAGGGTGATCAGGGGAAAAAACCCTCCGAAAATCAAAAAATTCGCGACTTATACGTCCATTCCATGCGGATTGTACTTGGACAGTGGCTTGGTCGGTTGCACCACGCGCTCAAAATAGGTAAGATTGCCCCCTTCAAACGCGTTGCAATTAAAGTCAGTTCGGTCAGGGTGGATGCCATTCTCCATATCAGCATAGCGCAATTTGTCTTTGCAGGTTTGCTTGCCGTCACAAAATCCAAGCGGCAAATGAGCGACTACGTCTTGGCGTGTTGGTTTGGGTTGATGACCATTTTCATGGTGCTCTCCCTGCTGAAAACCAAAATGCCGGATTCGATATGGGCGCAGTTGCAGTTGTTTCCCTTCTTTTTTGCCCTAGGACCCTTTTTGTTTCTTTATGTACGCGCACTGACGCAGCCCAAACCCAAACTGGAGTTCCTGGACGGCCTGCACTTGCTTCCGTTTATCGTGTTTAGCGTTTCGGCGATCACCAACGAGGCCAATGTGGACGAAGACATGCTGATCGGCAAGGCATTTCATTGGAACCGCATTACGTACGCCTTGGCCTGCTTGGTTTCGGTGGCTGTTTATATCCCACTGACGGTGGGGCTGTTACGTAGGCACCGCGACAACTTGATGGAGTACTTTTCCTACGAATCAGATCGCATCAGCTTGGGTTGGCTGCGCATGGTCACGATCGGGTTCACCGTGATGCTGTTGCTGACCTTCTTTTCGGCAGTTGTCAATGTTTTTACGGGCGAAATCACCATTCACCCCGGCGTATTCCTTTTCCTTGGATTTGCCCTTTTCGCCTTTGCCTTTACGTTTTTTGGCATTCAGCAGCCGGCCATTTTCTCCCGCAAGCCCGACGAACGTTTTGTAGATGAGATGGCGGAAGTCAACGGAGCGCAACCGACGACAACGGCCGAGGTGGACCAAACCGAACGCTACGCCCATAGTAGCCTCACCAAGGAAAATGCCGAACGGTACCTGGAGCAACTCACGGCCTACCTAGGAAACGGGCAACCCTACTTGCATCGCGACTTGACCTTGCAGGATGTGGCGCAAGACCTCGGCATTCCCCCGCACCACTTGACGCAGACCATCAACGAGTTGCTGCAAAAGAATTTCTACACCCTCATCAACGAATACCGCATCGAAGAAGTCAAGCTCCGTTTGTTGGATCCGAAGTTTGCCCATTACAACATCCTCGCCATCGCGCACGATGCCGGATTCAACAGTAAATCTGCCTTCAACATGATCTTCAAGAAGCATGTCGGGGTCACGCCGAGTCAGTACCGCAAAGAAGTCGGGGAGTAATTCGGGGCTGTCTAGGGTGTTCAATCCTCCGGCTTGAATTCCCATACGATTTGGCCTGTCTTTTCACTGACCGCCACGATGAATGTCTGGGGATCCAACAAGATGGTCTGATCGCCACGGGTGGTCACCTGCATTCCACCATAGGGATTGTCAGCGAAATTGAGCTTCAAATTCCACGATTTTTGCCCATTTGCTTTCATTGACCGGAGTTCAAACACCTTGGGGTCATCGGTTGGCAACTGCAACATGGCCCGCGAGCTGTCTTGCGAGACCAATTTGGCATCGACCAGATAGTCCTCGGGTGTGAGGCATTTGAAGTGAAAGGTTGCGGGATTGGAGGTCGATTGGTAATAAGCAAGCCGCTCCTCGGTAACCTGATACCGATTGGAAGCGAGGTCATTGAGCACATGCACCCCATCGAGCGGGCGATCACCTTCCACAAATCCTACGGAGATTCCTGCTTCGGGTGCTGCCGAATCGGTTTTCAAATGCCATAACTTGGTCCGCGCCGAACCTGATGCTTTGGAAACAAGGAAAAACGAGCCGGAAATCGGATCTTCATTCCCCCAGGGACAATTTCCCTCCTCCAATTTCTCCGTTGCAGCATCAAAACAGGCATATTCATTGAATTTGTTCCGCAGGGATAGTTTCGAACCTCTAAACCCGGAGATCGGCACATAACCTTCCAAGGGTTTCAAGCTGACCGAATCAAATTTGCCGTCTGCAGACAATGTAAAACGCTTCAAAAAGCTCGAAGCTTGGGTATTGTCGAGTGCCTGCACCACCCAAACATCGCCATCGAGCCCCAAATACAGGCTCGGATTGCTCGGCAAAAAGTCCAAATCATTGTCCATATAAGTTTTGGACAGCTCCTTCCCCGATTGCGGATCATGGCTGCGCAACTCATAGCCCTCCAGGCTCGTCCCATCGTCTTCGGAGGAATATTCCTCTACCCAAAGACTTACCACAACCAATTTCCCTTCGGTTTCGACCAAATCCATCGCCACAAAGCGTTGGTCATGGAAAAGGCGTGGAAATGCAACAATAAACCCAATCATTGCCCCAATAGCCAAAACCATCGAGCCGATGATCAACCAAGTTCGGATGACCCTTTTCTTGAATGCTGCATTCGCCTCCTCTACCTCGCGTGATACCGTCGCTTGTGTCGTGCCCTTTGCCATCTCTGAAATTTTTGATTCTAGGTCGAAGATAGTCATCGAAGCGGTTTTGTAACCGCTTTTTGAATCACAAGGCAAAAAGTGGGCAAATCCGAAGACCTTGGGTCAGTGCCAAGGTGAATTCCGATTCGAATGCGGGCCAAATGCCCAATTGGACGGATTCTGCAGGGTGCAACAAAATTCTTTTTTCATTCGCAGGCTCCCGACCTACATTTGCACCCGGTCGGCAATCGCTGACCAATGTCGAATGAGTTTTGCGAGGGAAACGATCGCCCTGATTAAAAAGGAAATGCTGCTCGAATGGAAGCAGAAATATGCCCTCAACGGCATGTTGCTCTACTCGTTGAGCATGGTTTTTGTGGTTTCGATCGGCCTGCAACGCAACCTTCCGGCTCAAGCCTGGAACGTCGTTTTCTGGATCATTTTGCTGTTTGTCTCGGTGAATGCCGTCGCAAAAAGCTTCATGGGTGAGCGTACCGGGCAATTGCTGTACCTCTACAACCTTGCCGGAGCGCGGGCCATCATTGTCGCCAAAATCATTTACAATTGCCTGCTGCTGACGGGAATTGCCTTGGTGACCTTGGTTTTCTTCCTGCTGCTGAGTGGAACCGGCAAGATCGCCGATCCGCTGCAATATGGATTGATCGTTGTCATCGGCAGTTTGGCATTTGCAGCGAATCTGACCTTGGTGTCGGCCATTGCCTCCAAGGCACAAAATCAGGCAACTTTGCTGGCTGTGCTCAGCTTCCCGATCCTCGTTCCAGAGATGCTTGTCGGCATCACCGCCTCGGGCAAGGCCATTCAAGGCTTGCCCATTGGCGCATCCATGAGCGAAATCATCTTTTCGGTGACGTTTGTTGTGATAATCGCCGCCATCTCTGTTATTTTGTTTCCGTTTCTTTGGAGGGATTAGAAGATGGATTGGAACTCAAAATCGATTGCAAGGATACTACTGGGAATCACCACAGTAGCTTGCATGTTTTACGCCATCTACGGTGGATTGAGTGCAAAAGTCCCCTATCAAAATCCGATGAATGAGCAGACGGCGCGGAATTTTTTCTTCCACGTGCCACTCTGGTTTGCTGGAATGCTCATGGGGTATACCTCGGTGGTCTACAGCATTCTCTTCCTCAGAAAACAGAATCTAAAATGGGACATCCTGGCGCATGAATCCGCCAAGCTAATGCTCCTTTTCGGCCTTCTGGGCCTGTTGACGGGTATTCTGTGGTCGCGTGTGACTTGGGGCGGCGACAAAAGCGATTGGGATCCGCAAGCTTGGTGGCCTTGGGACCCCAAGCAAACGAGCGCCATGATCTGCGTATTGATCTATGCTGGTTATATGGTCTTGCGCACGTCGTTTGACGAGCCGGGCCAAAGGGCAAAAATTGCGGGCGTTTACAACATTTTTGCGGCGGCCTCCATTTACCCGCTGTTTTATGCCATTCCGAAGGCCATGGGCGGTCAACATCCCAATACCGGTTCCGACCAAACCGCACTCAAAGGGCTCAGTTCGGCACAATTCGGGATCTTTTGGATAGCCGTACTTGGGCTGATCTGCCTGTCGATCTGGATTTTGGACATGCGCGTACGGTACCGCAAAGCCCAACTCGCATTGGAAAACCTGGAAGATGAACAATAGCCCAACACAGAAAACAGCATGATTCGCACCCAAATATCCCGTTTCAAGCGCATTCTACTGGGAATGCTGCTTTTGCTTGGCGTTTCGGCAGGCAACCTTGCCGCCACCAACTTTGCCTTGGTGGTCACCGACAGCTTTGGCAAGCCGATGGAGGGCAAACCGATCGAATTGATGATCGAGCTCACGACAGGAACCATTGACGGTCAGGCACAATATGCCGAAATGCAGAGCATTTCGACGGACGCGGCCGGCTTGGCAACCTTCGACATCGGAGCCGGAAAGCCGACGGATGCGAAGTACGTCTTTGACAACTTTGACATCGGCCAAGGAAACAACTTTCTCCGCGTCTCGCTCAAGGAGGCAAGTGGATGGCGCTTGTTGCTCAAGAGTCAGGTTCCCAACGTGCCCAAAATCAGGAAATGGCTGTTTGCGGACGAGAAAAGCAATACAGTGATCTCAGTCATGATCGTCGTCTGGCTGGGAATAGTCGTATATTTGCTGTTGTCTGGGCGCAAGCTCCGAAAACTGGAAAAACAATTGGCCGAGCTGAAACAGCGGCGCGGTCATGTGAGTTAAAAGATAAAGGATGAGCGACCTATTGGGCCGTTCGCAACCAAAAGGCTTATGAAAAGCGTGAATATTGGACTGCTCATCGGAATCGCCATTGTGGCGATGATCGGCATCGTAGTATTTTCTACTTGGGGCTCAAGTGCGAGCGTGACACAGTACGCATCCTTTGCCGAAGCCAAAAAATCGGGCTTGGATGTGCACGTGGTGGGTAAATGGGTGATGCAGGACCGTGCAAAGTATGACAATGCCGACGACCTGTTTACCTTTTACATGCAAGACACAACTGGCGAAACCGCCTTGGTCAACTATTACGATCCGATGCCGGCCAACTTCAAGTCAGCTGAAAAGATTGCAATTCAAGGCAAATACGACGGAAACGTCTTTGTCGCAGACAAGATTTTAATGAAATGCCCTTCCAAATATGGGGACGATATGCCGACTGAGCTTGAAACAGCGGCCATTCGATAAGTCGTTCTCAATGCTCAAATTCACTTCGCAGCCCCAATACGCATGATCGGTGGACAAGTCGGAATGGTCTTTGCTGCGCTCTCATTTACGGGAGCGCTTCAGGCCGCAATCGCGCTATACAAGGCTGCACAAGGCCCGGAACTAGGCCGTAAAAGTTGGCGACGCATCGGTGTTGCCTCTTGGATGATGCACTTGATCAGTGTGCTCGGCATCATAGCTACACTTTTTTACCTCATTTACACCCACGACTACCGCTTTCACTACGTGTGGAGCCATAGCTCCAACGAGTTGCCGGTGGAATACATGATTTCCTGCTTTTGGGAAGGGCAAGAAGGCAGCTTCCTGCTTTGGACCTTCTGGCACGCGATTTTGGGGACCATTGTGCTTTTTACCGCAAAAAAATGGAGCGAAATCGTCGTTTCCATCATCGCCGCAGTGAATTTGATCCTCGCTTCGATGATTTTGGGCGTCTATGTCCCCGAATGGCTGGCTAAAGTCTTCTTTTCCTTGGCCTTGTTGGTGCCTGCCGGGTACCTCGCGCTGCGATTTTATCGCAAAGAGGACAGCCTTGGCAGCAAGGGCATTTTGCCGCTCGGCGGCGTGGTGCTTGCGCTGATTTCCCTCCTCATCGTTTGGACGGACAAGGCGGGCTTTGCCAAGGATGGCCTCAAGCAGGTTTTGAGCGAAGGCGCAATTGGTCACAAGGCAGCCTTCCTGTTTGCAATTCTCGCCATTGGAACCGTCGTCGGATTTGTCATCCGGCACTTTGCCCGGACCGACAAGCAGTCGGGCGACCGCAAGGAAATCTTGTCCTTGTTTGTTTTGACGACCCTCGGACTCGTTGCGATGATGGCCGAATTTGGAACCTGGAAAATCGGATCGTCGCCCTTTCTTTCCCTCAAGGATGCCTTTCCAGATGCACCTATCTTCCAAAATGATGCGAATTTCATGCCTGCCAACGGCAAAGGCCTGAATTCGCTGCTGCAGAACTATTGGATGGTGATTCACCCTCCCACGCTTTTCTTGGGGTTTGCCTCCACAGCAGTGCCGTTTGCGTTTGTGATCGCCGGCGTTATGAAAGGAAAATACACCGAATGGATCCGCCCGGCATCGGTTTGGATGATCTTTTCCGTCGCCATTTTGGGCGTAGGCATCATCATGGGCGGTTACTGGGCTTACGAAACGCTGAACTTCGGCGGATATTGGAACTGGGACCCCGTGGAAAACTCCAGCTTCGTGCCTTGGATTTTTGGCATTGCTGCATTGCATGGCGTGATTGCCTACCGCAAAAGCAAGGCATTCCTTGGCTTTTCCATGGTGCTGATTGTCTCTGTGTTCCTGATGGTGCTTTACAGTACCTTCCTGACGCGCAGCGGTATCCTCGGCGAAACATCGGTTCACACCTTCACCGACCTCGGCCTCAGCGGTCAATTGCTGGTCTTGTTGCTGGCATTTGTCTTTGACATCAGCGCCTTGTTTACAGCACGCAACAAGGAAATACCGCGTTCTGTGAAGGTGATCCCCTTCAAATCAGCCGAATTCATGCTGTTTTTGGGTGTTTTGGCCTTGCTCTTCGCGGGTGTCGTCATCACCAACTTTACTTCGGTTCCGGTGCTGAACAAGATTCTCGGCACAAAATGGGCTCCCCCGGCGCATACAGGCTTCTTTTACTATCGCTGGACCGTGTTTTTTGCGATTGGCGTGGCGATCCTCTCCGGCATCGGGCAGTTTATGTTCTGGCGCAAGATTCGGAAAGCAAGCAAATGGAATTCGTTGCTGCGACCTTATACCTTGGCCATCGGCGTGGCGATCGTCATTTTGTTTGGCATCGCGCTGTTCACCGATTGGACCTTCTCCCTTGACGACCAACTCACCGAATGGAAAGCGCAAGCAGATGCCGAAACCAGCAGCCTGGCCGCCGGTATGCGCTACATCGGATGGGCCATTTTTGTCTTCGCGGACGAAATCCTGCTGTTTGCCTCGGTGTTCATGGTGCTCGCCAATCTGGACATCCTCATTGGCTTGCTCATGCGCAACAAACGCTCGCGTTTGGTCACGGGTGGCTCGATTGCCCACGTCGGGTTTGGCCTCATGTTGATGGGCATCTTCTTTTCCAGCGGCTATGAACAGGTGTTGACCCAGAATAGCAATCCCAACGAACTCGCAGCCCTTTCTGCCGACTCCCGCAACGACAACGTGCTCTTGCAGAAGGGATTGGCCAGAAATATCAAAGACTTTCAAGTCACGTACGTCGGCAAAAAAGAGGCCAAAGGCCCCATTTCCAAACTGCGGGTCATTCAAGAGGAATCCACTTCGTTTAAGGTTCGCTTTGAGGATGTCACCGGCGATGTTTTTGCCTTTGTTCTTCCCAAGGATGTGTTTACCGCGGCAGACGGGACGATCAACCTCGACGTTGTCACTTCCTTCTTGAATGACAAACTTGAATTCCTCAAGCCTTCGCATATCAACGAGCGCACGTTGTACGGCCTAAAATTCGTGCCGCGTCAGCGGGATTTGGTCACCAAGCAGGATTTTCTCTGGGAAAATGATGCCTTTACGGTTTACCCCGAGGCAGAAGTGAATCCGAGCATGGGATTGTTGGCACACCCTTCGCGCAAAATCTACCTCGACCGCGACGTTTATGTGCACGTTTCGACGGTCGTCAAAGAAGACGAGGAACCGAAATTCCAGTTCTACAACTTCAACCTTACTGTCGGCGACACTGCGCAGACAGGCAGGACCAAGCTGGTATTTGACCGCATCACATCCGACCCGATTGAAGGCACGGAATACGAATTGATCGCGAAGGCGCACATCCGGTTGGTGACGGATATTGGCACGGTGGTGAATGCCACGCCGATTTACCGCATCGACAAGGAAAATCGCGTGACCATCAAGGACCACTACATCGACGAATTGCATACCTCCGTGGCATTTGTCGGGGTCAATACCGAGGCAGGAACGGTCAATATCCAGGTTCAGGAGCAAGTCAATCCGCCGGATGACATCGTGGTGATTCAAGCGATTCAGAAGCCATGGATCAACCTGCTTTGGCTCGGAACCTTTGTGCTGACCTTCGGATTTGGAATGGCGATGTGGCGTCGGATCAAGGAAAACCGCGCTGGCAGGACCACAAAACCGGAGGAAGGTGACGAAGAAACCGCCTCCGAAGCCGACCCGATGGATGCCGAATCCGCTGAAAAACAAGGCGATGCCTAATATGAAACTTGCCCTGATCGGTGCGGGCAATCTCGCATGGAACCTTGCGGCGGTGCTCAAGGATTCACCGTATGAAATCGTGCAGGTTTTTTCCCGCCACATTGATTCAGCGTTTAAGATTTCGCGGGATTTTCCCGCCATCGAGGCAGCCTTTGCGCCTTCGCAACTGCGTCAAGACTTGGATTTGGTCATCGTGGCGAGCAGCGACCACGGAATCGGAGAAATTGCCGAGGCTTACTGTTCCTACAAAGCAGACCATACCGTTGTGGCGCATACCGCGGGATCGATTCCGCTCGATGTTTTGGCCCCTTTCGGACCGAATACAGGTGTTTTTTATCCCTTGCAGACATTTACCAAGGGTCACAAGGCAGATTTCCATGAAATTCCGGTGTTTTTGGAAGGCGATGAAAAGGCGCTGTCATGTTTACTCCCTTTGGCCCATCATTTGACGCGTCGCGTCAGCATTCTGGATTCGGCGCAGCGGCTTCAAGTGCATTTGGGGGCAGTATTTGCCAGCAACTTTGCCAATTTCATGTGGCTCGTAGCCGAAGACACACTCAAGGGAATCGGCCAACCCGGACTTGCTGTTTATGAACCACTGATCCGCGAATGCATGGAAAAGGCCTTGCGTTACGGGCCCGCAAGCGCACAGACGGGACCGGCGCGGCGTGGGGATGAGGTCACGATGCAAAAACATCTTCAACTGCTTGCGGAACGCGATCCCCGTCTCGAGGAATTGTACCGCGAAATGTCAGCCATGATTGCAGCGAGGTTCCATTCGCCGGAGTGAGGTTCCTCATTTCATGACGTCAACAAGGTAAATGGCAATCGCGCTCGATGTTGCTAGAAAAAACCCGAAGAGTTTTTCGATATTTACAAACCGTTGTTTTTGGCCAAAAGCCCAAGTTGCAAGATGCAGGCACCTCAAAACTTATTCGTCGCCGGAATAGACTTCTGGAACCCCTCGCTCAATGCCTTGGGGGTGGCAGCCCGATTTGCCACCCAATTCAATGGGCGCGTGCTTGCAGTTCATATCATTGAGAAGCAACATCAATACCCCGACGAACTTGCCATTGATTCCGACACGTTGGAGGAGGACCTTCAAAATGCACTACACAATCTCGTTCAACCTTTAAGCGACAACGGAGTTCAAGTCGAAATTGAAATTCGGCGCGGGGACATGTTGCGTCAAATGACGCAATTGCTGCACGATCACGAGGCCAATGCCGTTTTTCTCGGCCTTCGCAAAGGCAAGGTATTGGAAGACATCTTCATTGGTTCCAACACCTTACACATGCTCAAACACGCCGAAGTCCCTGTGGTCGTGGTTGAATCAGCTCCCGATTCCGCATCTATTACCGAACTGGTCATTCCGTGGAACCGCAGCATCGGCCTCAAAAAAGCTGTCGGATTTTTGCGTTCCCTTCAGAGTCAAATGAATGCCTCAGCGCTGTTGATTACCGGAGTATTACCTGGAGAAACTGAAGATGAGGTCCATGCTGCTGCTAACCTGCTTGCCGATGACCTCCTGCCCATGGGGGTCTCTGACGTAGAACTAGAAATCGTAGAATGCGAGGATCTTTACACGGGAATCCTCACGCAAATCAAAATGGAATCCGGTGAAAATGGCGTGGTCCTGCTGGAGCAGCCTGATTTTGCCTCTGCCGGACAATTTACCTTGGGGAGTTTCGTCGAAGATGTTTTGACGCGAGGCCGCATGCCTGTTGTTTGCCTGCCGATCAGTCGCTAGTCGCAATTTCCCAAAACCATCTGTTTTTTGCTCATTTTTTGCTCATTCACAGTGCAGATGTTGATAGTTTGCCTTGGTCGCAAAGGTAGGCTGGGTTAATTTTGACCCTTATTTTCTGCCTTTGGACATGAACGAAACTGAAAACGACGAAAACGAGATGCAGGATGGCACCATGCAAGAGGTGTTGCCTGTTTCCGGACTCTACCAAAACTGGTTTTTGGAGTACGCCAGTTATGTGATTCTGGATCGCGCGGTTCCGTACATTGAAGACGGACTCAAGCCTGTGCAACGCCGAATCTTGCATTCGATGTACGAATTGGACGACGGACGCTTCAACAAGGTGGCCAATGTGATTGGGTACACGATGCAGTATCACCCGCACGGCGACGCCGCAATCGGGGATGCGATCGTGAACCTCGGCCAAAAAGACCTTCTGATCGAGACCCAGGGAAACTGGGGAAATATCCACACGGGCGACGGCGCAGCTGCACCACGTTACATCGAAGCGCGCCTCACCAAGTTTGCGCTAGAGGTCGCATTCAACCCCAAAACCACCTATTGGCAGTTGAGCTATGATGGCCGCAAAAACGAGCCGATCACGCTGCCGATGAAGTTTCCGCTTGTCTTGGCACAAGGCGTGGAGGGCATTGCAGTCGGTCTGAGCACCAAAATTCTGCCGCACAACTTCCGCGAATTGATCGAGGCAAGCATCGCCTACCTCAAAGGTCGGTCGTTCAAGCTTTATCCCGATTTCCCGACGGGCGGCATGATCGATGTCGAGAATTACAATGCCGGCAAACGCGGGGGTAAAGTCAGGGTTCGCGCCAAAATCGACGAACTCGACAAGAAGACCTTGGTCATCACCGACATTCCCTACGGTCAAACCACGGCTTCGGTGATCGACAGCATCTTGAAAGCCAATGAAAAAGGCAAACTCAAGATTCGCAAGGTCGAGGACAACACCGCAGCCAATGTCGAAATCGTGGTACACCTGCCTGTGGGCGTGAGCACGAACATGGCCATTGATGCACTCTACGCGTTCACCTCCTGCGAGGTGCCGATTTCGCCCAACTGCTGCATCATCATTGCGGAAAAGCCTGTCTTCACGGATGTTCGCGAGGTTTTGAAGCTGAGCACTGAGCGTACCAAGGAACTGCTCCGAAGGGAATTGGAGATCAAAAAAGGCGAATTGGAAGACCGTTGGCACATGTCTTCGCTGGAAAAGATCTTCATTGAAAACCGCATCTACCGCGACATCGAGGAAGAGGAAACCTGGGAAGGCGTGATCAAAGCCATCGATTCCGGCCTTGATCCGTTCAAACACCTACTTTTCCGCGAGGTGGTCGAAGAAGACATTCTGCGCCTGACGGAAATCAAAATCAAGCGAATTTCCAAATTTGACAGCTTCAAGGCCGACGAAGCGATCAAAAAGCTGGAGGAAGACTTGGCGCAAGTCAAGTACGACCTCGAACACCTGAACGACTTTGCGATTGCCTATTTTGAGCACTTGCTCGACAAATACGGCAAAGGCCGCGAACGCCGGACGGAGATCCGCACATTCGATCAAATCGATGCCACACAGGTCGTGATCGCCAACAAAAAACTCTACGTCGACTACGAAGAGGGCTTTATCGGCATCGGGACATCGCTCAAAAGCGCGACGTACGTTAGCGACTGTTCCGACATGGACGACATGATTGTCTTCCTGAAAACGGGTGCGATGAAGGTGCTCAAGGTGGCGGACAAGGTTTTTGTCGGGAAGGGGATCATCCATGCCGGCATTTGGAAAAAAGGTGATGAGCGCACGACCTACCACCTGATTTACACCGACAAAAAGGATACCCGCACGTATGCCAAGCGCTTCCATGTGCAAGGCATCACCCGCGACAAGGAGTATTTTCTCACGAAAAGCGAGCAGCCGGGCAAGGTGCATTACTTTTCAGTGATGCCCAATGGCGAAGGCGAGACCGTGACCGTTAAGATGAAAACCGACAACAAGTTGCGCAAGCCAGTCTTTGACTTTGACTTTGCCGAGGTCGGCATCAAAGGCAGAAGCGCGGGCGGCAACTTGCTGACGAAATTCCCGGTGAACAAAGTCGAATTCAAAAGCAAGGGTGTTTCCACACTTGGCGGCATTGACATTCACTATGACGACGTCGTCAAGCGCCTCAATACCGATGGCCAAGGCGAATATGTCGGCAACTTCAAGGGCTCGGATAAGATTCTGGTGCTGTATGCCGAGGGTTGCTACGAATTGCGGACGTTTGAGGTGACCAATCGCTGGGAAGGACGGGGCAAAATCCTCGAAATGTGCAAACTTGACTTCGAAACGGTGATCACGGCCGTGCATCAAGATGGCGAAACAGGCCGCACATTTGTCAAGCGTTTCCATGTGGAAACGAGCAGCATTGATCAAAAATTCACCTTTATCAACGATGGCGAAGGCTCCAAGTTGTTGTTTGCGACGATGAAAGAAGCGCCGATCGTCGAGATCAAGTTTACCAAAAAGTCCGTGGACGACTTGGTCTTGAACCTCGAGGAATTCATCGACGTGAAGGGTTGGAAGGCAACGGGCAATAAACTCACGGATGAGAAGATCAAAAAGATCGACATGCTGAGTTTCCGCGCGCCGGAAAAAGTCAAAGCGGTCACCGCCGAACCGGCAGACGGCGACGATGACGGCGATGGGGACGACTTTGAAGGCAAAGATCCCAACGATATCCCCTTCGAAATCGTGGATGCCCGCGAGGAGGACGATGACTCGGAGGAGGACAAGTCCAAGAAGAAGCCCAAAGGCAAGGACAAGGACAACGATCAGATGTCGTTGTTTTAACCGCATATCATGGATGGTTGATCCCGAACCTTCTCCATCATGGGGAGCGTTCGGGATCATGCTTTTTGTGGCATCACGTACGATTGGGAAGCACGGCAAAAAATTGTCATTGCTTCGGGCTGGGAATAGAAGATAATTTTTGTAGCTTGGCCTTATAATTCATTCCGGCTCTAAGAAACCTATTTTCGATTGCCAGACTTTTTTTCTTTTACTGAAAACAACTTTATACACAAAGTTCCATTTCAAATGGGCTTTGCGTTTTGCATGCTCATCTCACTTTCATCATTCTCCCATGCGGCCTCGGTTCAGGGATCGCCTCGGACTTTAACTATCCAGTTGGGCCTCATTGCCAGAATGGTCCAAACGTCTTGCCAAATTCTGTTCGAGTCCTGGACAAGGCGTTTATTCGAAGCCGTCAGGGAATATCGTTTTTGCCAACAATGTTACGGGGAGATCAACATGGCAGCAAGCATCCCTGGAACTTGGGTGGTTCAGCGCCAGGTCTGAAATGATTCCAGCAGCCGGAATTTGACACTTGCCTTTCGCAGAAGATGCAAGCTTCGATTTCCTGCCTGACACGGCCTGCATCGGAACTCCCAACCCACTTCTTCCAATTGTAACAGGTGGGTCTGGCGGCACATTTTACGGGTCGTCGGCTTCCCTTGTCATCGATTCTATGACAGGAGCGATTGACCTCATCAATACCACAATGGGATTGTATTTCATTTCCTACACAGTATCTGGACAATGCCCTGATACAAAACACGACACCCTCATGATCCACGGCTATCCCGACCCCTTCTTTTCCTTTGGGGCGGATCAATATTGTATGGTCAATGGCTCGATTGTTCCAGATACCATCTCCCTGCCATCGGCAGGTTACTATTCCTACACGGGCGGTACGACGTTGGTGATCGATCCCAACACCGCTCAAATTCAACTCGCGCAATCCGCGCCGGGCATTTATTACATCGGGCACTATCTTTTGGGCGGCTGCCCGACGCAACATTTTGATACGCTGGAGATTGTTGCACCATTCACGACGGCCTTGTTTGAATATGCGGATTCGATTCATTGCCTTGCCGACCCAACATTTTTGCCAATCATCGTGGCCCCGAACAGCGTTACCTTTTCCGGTTCCGGAATCCTGATCAACAATCCAGCAAATGGCGCGATCAATCCTGCGGACAATACGGTGGGCACTTTTGTCGTCACAGCATACCATTCGGGTGTTTGTGCAGAATCTTGGAGCCAAACCATTCAATTGGTGGATTCGTCCCAAGTCACCTTGACTGCGAGTGGCGACAGCTTGTTGGCACCCGGCCCGGGAAGCAACTATCAGTGGTATTTGAACGGAGTAGCCATTTCCGGTGCCAATGATTCCACATATTTTGCAGCGACCTCGGGCAATTACGAAGTGCGCTATCACCGCGTCGGCGATGAATGCGGCACGATCGGCAGCCTCAACTACGTTGGCGTCGCCCAAGCAAATACTGGGTTCAGCAGCAGCAAATTCTTCCCCAATCCCTCCAACGGCCAAATCAAGTATGAAATTGGCTTGCAGCGCGCCGGAAAATTGGAATGGGAACTGCGCAATGCCCTTGGTAATCTGGTCACCACTGGCGCTTTCGAAGGAAATGCGCGTCAATTTGCTGGTCAATTCGACTTCAGCAGCTTGCCTTCAGGTACCTACCTCCTTCGCTTGAAGTCAAAAGAAGGCGTAGTCAGCGAGAAAATCGTCCTGCAGCATTGATTTGACCGAAATTATATGGGGGCAACAAGGGCGATTCCGTTCTTGTTGTCCCCTTTGATTTGCCGGAAAACAGCTTTCAATGGATCATTCCCCGAGTTGCTGCCAATTCAAATCCACCTCCGCGACAACACGCGCATTAAGCCAATCAAGGTCTGCTTGCGAAAATTCATTGGCGAGCTCGGGATTGTCTTCCCAAAAGGATTCGAAGGCGTCGGCGATGAAGGCCTCCTTCACTTCCTTGACCCGCTGTGAGTCTGCATTTTTCAGGCCTCCGATCTTGGAGATCGTGCTTTGCAAACGATTCGCAGTCAGGTAACGCCGCAATTCGGGAACCAAAAAAAGCAGCCTTTCCGAGGCGGAAGCTCCCTCATGGCGGTAACTCCAGGCTTGGGATTCGTGAAATTGCTCCTCCGCAAATTCCTTGTTTTTGATCTTGAAAATGGGGCGCATCGTGCCCTTTGAGGACTGGACGACAATGTTACGGTTGGGCTTCACGACGATCCCTTCGACCAAATTGGGCACGAATTCAGGCAATCCCAGCATGGCGGGCACTTTGGAATTGAAACGCGTATCAAAAAACAGCGCCTGATTCAACTTGCCGACCATCAGTGGCCGGGCGTACGGAATCCCGCAAGCCTCAAAAAAGGAAACGGCTTCGTTGTAATCGAGGTAATAGCGGTCTTGCTCACCATTTGCGGGGGAGATCGCAATGTCAAAAGCAGCAAATTCAACCGTCGGCGAATAATAAATCCCTGTTTGAATCGCTTGCACGCGCACGTCAGGCGCCACCGCGGAATGCGGATAATGCCCACCAAACAATTCGCCGTAGACCGTGGCCGAATGAAAGTCGTGATCGCGGCGAATGCGCTCAAACAGCTGCATGATCGCCTGATCGAGCCGCTCGGCAACAATTTGAAAACCAAAAAAGTCATCGGTCCAGCGTAGCAATTCCTTGCGTTTGGCATATTTCAATTCATCGCCCGAGAAGACGAAACTGAAATTGGCCCCGTGGATTTTTTCGGTTACGACCCAATCGACGGTGTCGAGGAGTTTGGTGTCGGCGAGGTCGAGCCCCAGTTTGCGGATGCTGTCGGGCATCTTTTCATACCCTTGAAAGTCGTTCATTGCTTTTGTTTCTTGGTTCGCAAAAATACGGCGCCCCCGCCTTCAATCCTTGCCATTCAAGCGTGAAATGGATGCGTTCAGGGACGAAACCATACAAATCCCTTGATTTTGCCTAGTTTTGGGCCATGGAAACGCGCCGCGACATTGCATTCGACCGAACGATCACCTTCATCCAATACCTGCTCCAATTGCCGGAATTGACTTGGGTTTGGGACCGCGAAAAACAGAAATTGAACGGGAATCTGGGCGGGCAAACATGGTCCTTTCGAATGCCCTTGCCTTGGCCGAATGCTGACAAGTCCGTTGGCCTTTTGCAGTATCTTGACAACCTTCCATCCGTTCCTCTCCCCTACTTTCTCATCATCATGCAAGCCGGCCACAGCGCCTTGGCCTACTTTGAAGATGGCGAAATGCGGCATCACAAGGTGATCAAAAAGTACATGGTGCGCGGAAATGGCAAGGCGCAGGTCGGCTATTTGCAGACAAGGGGTAAATCCAAGGCCGGTTCGCGGATTCGGTTGGCCAATACGGTCAGCTTTTTTGAAGACATCAATGAAAAACTCACTGAATGGGACGTTGCCGATGAAGCCGCACGAATTTTGGTGAGCTGCCCGATTTCGCTGCAATCACTTTGGTTTGAAAGCCGCATTCAACCCCCGTTTTCCAAAGATGATCCGCGGTTGCTCAAAGTACCGGTCGACGTGCACCGCCCGGATTTGGAGGAACTGGAACGCGTGAACAGAATCATCCAACGCGGACGATGGGAAGGTCCGGTAGCGGTGGTTGACAACTTTTTCAGCGCCCAACGCCTCGAAAAAGACGAATTCGAAGAGGACTAACGCAGCAACATCAAAGATTGGGTATCCTGTCGCAAATCAAGGTTGTTTCCTTGGTAACGAACCGTCACATAATACACACCTTCCGGGCAATCGGCTCCATTAAGCTTGCCGTCCCAACCCAGATCCAAATTTTTGGTTTGGAAGATTCGTTTTCCCCAACGGTCAAAAATGGTGATTTCCGCCTCACGGATCGACTGAAACGTCGCGGGTTTGAAAACATCGTTGATGCCGTCTCCGTTGGGCGAAAACACATTGGCCATCTCCAAATCAGGCGGGCATGGATTGACAGTGACAGCAACGGTGGCCGTTGCCGCACAAGTATCCTGATAAATTGTCACGGAATAATTCCCACCCTCCTTTACGGCAATCGAGGCAGAATTTTGGCCTGTCGACCAGCGTAGACTGTCGTAGCAAACCAGGCCCTGTGGTTGCAAAATCGCAGAATCTCCCAGGCAAATGGTTTGCTCACCACCCAAATCCGCCGTCAAACAAACTGGAGAGACCGAAACATCGTCCAGAAAGTAATAGGCACCGTAGGTGCCGGGTTGCCCTGACGCCGTTGGATTTGCAACCCGATTGACGGAATCGTCAGGAAAGAAGTTGCCGATGGTCAGGTATTCAAAGGCTTGATCCGCCTCGATGATACCGGAAATGCGCGTCCACCCTTGCACGTCCGTGACGAAACCCGTTGCTTGGATTTGGGGCTGCAAGGGCAAAACGCCGTACAGCGGCATCGATGTTGGCGTCACAGACAGGTTGGCACCGAGCCGATCGACCGCATACTCCTGGAAATCGCCCAACGAAACATAAAATGCGACTTCATACCTACGGCAAGGAATCAGCGGCGAACTCAGCCGCACTTGGACGTATTCCCGTTGATTTTGCCCTTGAATCGTAAAAAAGCCATACCCCGCCATCGTGGTTCCTGTTCTTGGCAACTGTGTACCCTTCAACCCGATCGGGCCGGGATAGGTGGAATTGGGTTGGAACAGAAAGCAACTTTGAGGAATGATCGTTGAATAAACATCAGGCGTTGCATCTGTGGGAGAATACCAATCCTGCTCAATCAAGGCCATTTCGCCCGTGATCATGATGTCACAAGGCAACATCAACAAATTTTCAAAACTCGGGTTGGGAACCAAATTCTGGGCGGGCAATGCCACATTGCCAAAAAGCAAAAGCAACAAAACCGACAACAACAACCTTCTCATTTCCAATTGATTCTTCTCCCCAAAACTACGAAATAACGGAAAAAATCCAATTTAGCATCCACTACGCATTCCTTCACATTTCATCAGTGTTGCGAGTCGCCGGAGAAGCCCAGGACTAAGTTTCAACCTCCATACTGGCAATTGATAAACTTTCAAGCGGGAATTCGGAGGCAACCGCTTATCTTTTGGCCCGTGCGCTTTCAGGGACGTCATATCGCTTTGTTTTTTTGCATCGCCTGCTTTGGCGTTTTGCCATTTGTTTTCTCCGGCCAATTACTTGATCCTGCGCGGTATCCGCAAATGGTAGTGCTTTGTGTCGGTATCGCCGCATTACTGTTGCCTTTGGCAAAACCCACGGTAGGCCAATCGGATGCGCCATCGGCGGCAGTTTCCAAAGTCTCTTTTCTGATGCTGGCATTGGCCCTGTGGACCGGATTGTCCATGTTTTGGGCGCTCAACAAAGCGGAAGCCTGGTTTTCCTTTCTGCAATTGAGTTTGGGATTCGCCTTCTTCCACCTTTCCCGAAAGGCCATTCGATATCTTCCCAATCTGCTGGAAACGGTCGTCAAAACGCTCCTCGTTTCCATGGGATTGTTGGCCATGATTGGATTGTTGCAGCGAATCGGAATTGATCCTTTGGGCCTGAGCGACAAATTGTTTACGCCCAATGCGACGATGACCAATCCTAACTTCTATGCGGATGCATTGTTGTTGGGCCTCCCATTTTGCATTTATGGCATCTTCAAACTCGACAGCCGCGTTTGGCGGATGCTTGCAGGGCTCACGATTGGATTGATTTTGGCGGGGATTGCCATTTCAAAGGCGCGGTCTAGTTTGATTCCTTTGCTTTTGGCAGCGATTTTCTTCCCACCCGTGATCATTTGGCAAAAATGGAAGGGAAAAACCCGTTGGATGGCGCTTCTTTCCTGGGCTTTATTGCTCGCGATCGCACTTTGGACGACGAATTTCATCTTTCGGAAGAAAGAAGGCACCTATAACTTCCGCTACATCTGGGAAAACGGGCATGCCATTACCCCAACCACGAGTAGCGTCGACTTCAGGTTCATCACTTGGAACCACACGCTCAACCTCGCAGTTGAAAAACCCATTCAAGGATGCGGCGCAGGCAACTGGAAAATGGAAATTCAGCGACTGGGGGTCAAAGGCTACGACGAAAATGACGGTTACGGCCTTCGCGTGCCGCTCCAACCACACAATGAATTTCTCGGCGTCTTGTCAGAGCTGGGTTTTCCCGGCTTGTTGTTGGTGCTTGCCATCGGCGGAATGGGCATCTTTGGCGCAGGACGAATGGCGTTTGATCAAACCGGAAAGCAAGACAAAGTACTGGGAACCATTTTATTGCTGGGGCTATTTTTCTTCTTTTTTGATGCGAATTTTAGCTTCCCGATGGAACGGCCGTTTCAAGCGATGATGCTCATGTGGCTGCTCGCGCTTGCTTTGCCGATGGAGAATGCGAAGACAAAAAGTGCAAGCCATTGGGTAGGAAGAATTGGATGGGCGTTGTGTCTTATCGTGTTGGTTGGCGGTGTTGCAACCCTCATTAGCCGCATCCAAGCAGATCGCGCGATGTTGCAACTGCGGCAACAAAAGGATGCCCATCAACCGCAAAAAATGCTCAAGACCGCGGAAGCTGCTGAAAATTGGAGCACGCAGCTGGACGCAGCCTCCGCGATGCCCGTCGATTGGTACCGCGCCATGGCATTCGCGGAGCTCGGCCAACTGCCCCAAGCCATTCAAGCCATCGAATCCGCCTTAAAAATCGCGCCGCACCAATTGGGCGTTCGCAGCACATACGCCAGCCTGCTCGACATGAACGGACGGTTTCAGGAAGGGATCAATGTTCTTGATGAACTCCTGAAAACCTTTCCCGACTACGACGAAGGATGGCTGAACCTTAGCATAATGTTCATCCACGCTAACCAAATGTCGACCGCCAGAAAGGCATTGAGCCGCGTTTCAATGGCATTCGATCCGGGCAAAGTTGCCCAAGTCGACCAAGCACTGAAAGCCGCTGGATACTGAATCGTACATCAATTCTTTCCTCCACATGTGATTTTGTTCTATATTGCCTCCCAAATTGCATTCTTAGATGAGTATTGATATCCGGTCGCTGTCGCCCATTGCTGTTTGGAACCATTTTGCTGACTTGAACGCCGTGCCACGGCCTTCCAAAAAGGAAGCACGCGCCATTGCCTTCATGAAAAACTTCGGCGAGCGCCTCGGCTTGCCAACGATGGTGGATCAAGTGGGGAATGTTATTATTAGCAAGCCAGCAACCGCAGGCTTGGAAGACCGGCAGACGGTGGTCATGCAAGGCCACCTCGACATGGTGCACCAAAAGAATGCCGACACCATCTTTGATTTTGACGCGCAAGGCATCGACATGTTTGTCGAAGGCGACTGGGTTCGTGCCAAAGGCACCACGCTCGGCGCCGACAACGGCATCGGTGTAGCGTCCATCATGGCCATTTTGTCTTCCACCGACATCGCGCACCCAGCCATCGAGGCCTTGTTTACGATCGATGAAGAAACGGGCATGACTGGCGCCATTGCGCTCCAAGGCGGACTTTTGCATGGCAGCATCATGCTCAACCTCGATACCGAAGACGACCGCGAACTGACCATCGGCTGCGCCGGTGGCATCGATGTTACGGGTACCGGCAGCTATGCAGCCGAATCCGTCAGTGGTTTGGCAGGCTATAAAATCACCGTCAACGGCCTTACAGGCGGCCACTCCGGTATGGACATCCACCTCGGACGCGGCAACGCCAACAAGCTCATGAATCGCATCCTGCTCCAGGGCGCGACGCAATTTGGACTGCGCATTCATTCGATCGACGGTGGGAGCTTGCGCAATGCAATTCCCCGCGAATCGGTTGCAGTCGTGGGTATTCCATCAGATCAAAAAGCTGGATTCGAAGCATTTTTTGCCCAAGAAGCCGCTACCCTCAAGGCTGAGTACAAAACCACGGATCCCAATTTGTCAGCAACTGCGGTCGCAGGCGATGGGCCATCCAATGCGCTGTCAGCAGATTTCCAGACGAAATTGTTGGCCGTGCTCGCGGCTTGCCCGAATGGCATTTACCGTATGAGCCCCGACATCGCGGGTTTGGTGCAGACGAGCAACAACCTTTCGCGCGTGCTCATCAAAGACGGCAACTATTCGCTGCAATGCCTGACCCGCAGTTCGGTGGATTCCGAGAAAATGGATTTGGCAAGAACGATCACGGCGACCATGCAAGTGTGCGGTGCCAACGTCGCTACAGCGGGCAATTATCCCGGATGGACGCCCAAACCGGAGGCTGACATCGTAAAACTGATGACGGACCTCTACAATGAGACCTTTGGTCACCAACCGCATGTGAATGCCTGCCACGCGGGCTTGGAATGTGGCATTCTCGGCCAAAACTATCCGACGATGGAAATGATCTCCTTCGGACCCAATATCACCGGCGCTCACAGCCCCGACGAAAGGGTACAGATCAGTTCCGTGCAGAAGTTCTGGGGATTGCTGCTCAAGACCTTGGAGCGAATCCCGGGGAAGTGAAAAGTGAAAAGTTATTAGTGAAAAGTGAAAAGTCCCTTTGGGGGCTTGTTTTCTTTTGCTTCGAATCGGCTTCCTAATTGTATTAACGCATGTCGATTTCTGATTTGCAGAAGGAATCATTCTGTTGATGCTTCGTACTTGCGCGATTCAGGAAATCCATATGGCTTCGTTAAAACAAAAACACCGCCCTCAGAGTGGAGTGGCGGTGTCTTTTTCCCGTGAAAAATCTAAAGAACGGACTCAAAATTCTTGAGGTGGATTCCCGGCGGACTTAAACTTGCGCTGCCGCCATGGAATTTGTTCACCTTATGAGTGGAGGACCGCTGCAACCGCCGAAGCAGGAGCAGTCCTCCGGGGGCTTTCTTTAATTCGTGACCGTGATCTGCGTTGCGCCAACCCAGTCTTTGAATTCGGCAGTGTAGTAGAGATAGGCGCTCGAAGCCGGGGCCGTGTATTGGCCTGGGATTTCGGCTTTGAGGTCCAGGTTGATCTCGCGCACTTCGCCGGGAGTCATTTGGCGATAGTAGCAAACCACATTGTTGCCGGTGATTTCATAGAAGTCGAAGACTTTCTTCTCTTGCATTTCTTTGAGCTGCCAAGGCTGTGCGCTCAGGCCCGCAGGCAGGCCGAGGATGGCCATGGTCATCGGCTGACCTTCCTTGGTGCGGTTGGTGAGCGTTGCCGAGAGGCGCACGGTGCCACCCATCGCGACCTTGTCGGCGCTGAGTTTGGTTTTCAAGCCGACCACACATTCCTTGGAGCTGTTGGGCAGGTTGGTGTGATAATTCACAGCCACGGCGTAAGGCAAAGGGTTTTTGCAGCCTTTGTATTTCACTTCCAGGGTATGCTGACCTTGGCCGATGTAGGCTTCGAGGCCCTTGATTTCCACGACCTCGCGGCGGCCGGCTTCGTAGGCTTGTTCGGCAACTTTTTTGCCATCGACATAGATCTCGATTTGACCAGCCTCGTCGGTTTTCTTGGCGAATTCTGCGTAGGTGACCAAGGCTTTGAGGCCGAGGATCGTGCCTTGGGTGGAGCCGAATCCACCTGCGCCGGAGCGGGAGGCGACGATGCTCTTGACGGCTCCTTCGAGGGCTTTGGGTTCGGGGTGCTTGCTGTGGATCATGGCGATCACGGCAAGCGAAGTGGTTTCGACCATGAGGCTGATGCCGCCGCTGCGGGTGATCGAACCTTTGGTTCCGACGAAGGTGCCGTCGCCTTTTTGCGTGCCGTACAAGGCTGCAACCGCTTGCTGACCTTTGGCATCTTGACCGAGGTTGAACATCGCATTGGCGACCAAGGCAAGCTGATAAGGATCCTTGTCTTTCATGGCATTGTCGAATGCGGCATTGGCCTCAGGCAAAATTTCCTTGTTGCCCGACTCGCTGATGGCATAAGCCAAGTAGGCATTCGTCACGTTTTGATCTGCACCGCCGAATTGATCAAGTGCGCGTGGATTGCGCTGGAAGCCACCTTTGCCGTCACGACGGCTCATCAGCCAATCAGAAGTGCGCTTGACCATTCCCTGATCCACACCGTCCATGACCTTGCTGTAGTCGTTGAATTGCATCAAGCCGTAGGCGGTCAAAGCTTCGTGACCGGGCGCCGAACCAAACCATTCGTAGCCTTTTTCCTTGGTTTCGAAGGTCGTCAGGCGCTTGTAGCCACGCTCGAGCAGGTCACCGGCACGCTTCATGATCGCAGGATCGACATTGTCTTGCGTCTTCATATAGCTCATCACCATCGCATTCGGGTAGCTGCTCATGCTCGTCTGCTCAAAGCATCCGCCCGGTTCCTGCAAAATCGATTCGACGCCTTTGACCAAATCCGTGACCACGCTCGGGAATGCCGTAAAACTTGCACTGATCGAACCGGGCACGACATCGGAGACATTGAACTTGTAGGTTTTGTTGGCCTCATTCCCTGCGAATGAAAGCGCAACGGGAAATCCTTGGGCCACAATTTTGAGTTTCTGTTCGAAGGCATCGGTATGCCCCGCACCTGCAAATGCGATGTTGAATACTTCTTCACCAGGCTGATGCTTGACCTTGTAAGCCAAATGTACCGTTTGCGCCATGCCTGCAGGAATGCTGATCACGGAACCCGTCGACACCAACGGCTCCAATCCGGAAGGCGGAATCACATGCAAAGTACCTGTGAGCGTCGTTTCGGTATTGTTCTTGAGCACAACGGGCACGACCATGTTGTCGCCACTTGCCACCTCGACGGGCACACGTGCCTGCATCGAGAAGGGCAACTGCGTGAAGAAGACCATTTCGGCACGGCCAACGGCGCCATCGCTCGAAATGCCTTCGGCAATCGCACGGAAGGAGCTGATTTCGTCGCTGTTGTAGAATTCCAAGACGGCTTTTCCCGTACGGTCAATCTTCAACGTCGGCTCCCAGAAAATCGTTTGGCGGAAGTCGCTACGCTTGTCGGGTGCCACGTAGTCCTTGCCTGCATAGACAGGCGATGCAAACTGCCGGGCACGGTGATATTGAGCCGGTTGGGCTTTGAGGTCCTCGGCTTGTTGGTCTGCCAAGCGGATGTTGTTCATGCGCAGGTCAGCCACGATTCCGTCTTCAAAATCCGCGTCACGGTCGAGGTTTTTCAATTCGGCCATCACGTCGCCTTTGGGTTCGTTGCGGTGATTGGGATCCGGATCGTGGGGTTGTGGCTCGATTCCTGGCTCGGCCAAAACTGCATTGAAGTTGTCGGCTTTGCCCTTTTTCTCGTCCTTCGCGGCAGCGAATTCCTTCGCTGGCAGACGTTCAACCGCCTTGACATTGCCGGCGGCGCCCATTGGAGCAGGACGTGCCATCGGTGCCATCGCCTTTGGCGCTCCGCCGTTGATGGCGCGCATGGGCTGGTTACGATGCGCAACGACGACGTCCACCATTTGTTCTTCTTCGGCGACACCGCCAAAATCATCGCCTCCCGCAGCTCCTTGCAATTGGTTCAGGTAACCATACTGCGTTGGATAAAGGTAAACGACCACGTCTTGGTTGTAATCGTTGACCGCAGGGGTCATTTGGGTGTACTTTTCGGCGGTCACGATCAGGGTGCGGTCAAGGGCTATGTCCATCTGGTCGATGGTGAATTTCCCGGATTTGTCGGCGATTTGCGCAACTTGGGAATTGGGCGCGGTGATGCTTGCGTGGGGTACAGGCTGTCCCGTATAAGCATCGAGCACGGTACCACGCACGATCGCACGTTCGCCATTGTTGGCCAAGGCTGGCAAATTGCCCGCGAGGACCTTTTCCCAGGTGAATCGGCGCCATCCGCTGGTAAGCATCAGGTTGTCCAACGCGGCGAGGGATTTTTCTTCCTTGCTGTCGAAGTAAAATCGGGGTTCTTCGACTTTGCCTTTGAGGTCGGGCTCCAACAAAAGCTGGCTCAGGATCGTGCCCGATTTGTCATCGGCAAAGCTCAACATTTGATCATTGACCACGGCGAGGGAGAGCTGCGCAGGCATCGGCATGCCACGTTCGTCGGTGACTTTGACGGTCATCTTGACCTTTTCGCGGGGCAGGTATTTTTCCTTGTCGGTTTTGACTTCGACCTTCAGCTGACGGTCGCGGTTCACGAATGCCAAACGTTCGCAGCGCTCGATTCCTTTGCCGTCAAACAGCGTCAATTGTGCGACTCCCATCGGAAAATTACTCACTGGAATGCTGATTTCCGTTTTTCCAGGCAAGACGGAGACTTCGCTCGCCCAGACGACATCGCCACGCACTTGGGCAACAAGGCTGACGGCTTCCGATTCGGTAGAACGGATCACAACGGCCATTTCTTTGGTGTCGACATGGTCCACGTTGAGCACAAAGCCGCGCGGCATGGGTTCGGGAAGTTCATATTCCTGGTTGATGCCTTCTGGCTTGGTGATTTTGGCTTTGAAGGTTTGTCCTTTGGCGGGGTTGAAGGCAAATGCGCCCATGCCTTGGTGAAAGGACTTGAAGTCGGAGATTTTGGATCCATTTTGGTCCAAGACAATGCCTTCGATGTCGGCAGGCTTGCCAAATTCGTTGATGGCGCGGAAGGCTACTTTGGAGCTGAGGCCCTCGACGAGGTCGCCGCCTTCGGGAAAAAATTGCAGGTCGATCTTGTTCAGGACAATGGGAACCGACCGCGAAATGGATTCGGTGAGGCCATTGTAGGCGATCATGACGTTCACGAGACCGTCGTTGGTCTCGAGTTTGGCAGGCAGGCGAAACTTCAGTTTGGCCTTGCCAAGGGCATCGGTGGTGCCTTTGAGGTCGAGGAGGCTCGTGCCGTCGATGCTGACTTTGTAGGAGAATGCATGGTCGCGCAGCGGCTGATTGTCATTGCTTTGCAAGTCGAGGCTGGCAACGACTTCGTCGCCGGCGCCAAACGCTTTGCGGTCAAAGTCGAGCTTCATTTTCAAGTTAGGCAACACGACACGCTGCACTTGAAATTCCTTTTCGAAGGCGAATCCGTCCTTGTTGTTTTCCTGCCATTTGGTGTAGGCTTTGATTTTGTACATCCCGCCGAGGACTTCCTCGTCGAGGTGAAAATCACCTTTGGCCACACCGTTTTGGGCTACCAACCTGATTTTTTGCTGGACATTGCCCTTGGGGTTGATGAGATCGACATAAAGGATGTCGCTTTTGGAGCTTTTTTGCATGGTTTGTCCGTCGCGGACGTAGGCAGCGAACCAAATGTCGTCGCCCGGATTGTAAAACGGCTTGTCAAATTGCAGATAGACCCGGTCTTCGGGCATGTGTTGGTTGAAGGCCTCGAGCTTGGTGTCGAGGTTGGTGATAAACGGATTGGTTTTGATCGGGAAGCCGCCCCCCGCAGCTGTGATCAGAACCATGACCAAAATCGCAGCCCCTGCGATCAGGCCTGTACTGAGAAATTTACGTGTTGAACCTTTCATTGTGCGCTGTATTTGAGCGTGTGAGACAACGTGATTTTCGCTGTTTTGGGGTAGAGGTGCAGGGAGTTGGGGGATTCCATACGGGGGGTGAAAAAAATCTAGAGGAACATCCATTCAGCTAACCATGGAACTAGAGGCGGCATTCGAATTGCCACTCCCCAAACAATTAAACATCTAGAAGACCTTCCCGCAAATGACCAAGCTTTTGATTACCTTTGTATTAGCGAAGATTCAAAAACAAAAAAAGATGATTCTAGAAACCAATGTCAAAAGCGAATGGGAGTACTACCTCGCCCACCAAGATGAACTTGTTCCGCTTTACAACGGGAAGTACATCGTCATGGTAGGCAAAAAGGTGCGAGGTGCATTTGATAGTTTTGGTGAAGCATGCGCATTTGGCGAATCAAACTTTGAATTGGGGACGTTTTTAGTTCAACGATGCTCACCTGGTAATGCAGACTATACCGTGAAGTTTTACTCTGGAATGAGAATCTAAAATTTTTATAAAAAACAAACACGTCAGCACCGTTCGATATGGGATGCGAATGCCTTTTCTAGAAAAGGAAATTCAAATCTTATAGCCCAAAAAAGGAACCCAAATCGCTTGCAAGGCACTTTGGGATACAGGTGCCAATGCATCGATGATCACTCGTCATGTTGTGGAGGCATTGGGCCTCGAGGTTCTATCCTATACTGATGTCACAGGAATTCATGGTACGGAAAGGCGCCCAGTTTACTCGATTACCTTAGTGTTGGCGGATTCAGTAATTTTCGAAAGGACCAAAGTGATTGGTGCAAATTCCCTTCCGGACGAGCATGAGGCTATTCTTGGAATGGATGTGATTACCTTACTTGACTTTGCCATCACGAACTTTGGAGGAAATACCACACATTCGATTCGGTATCCTTCCTTGAGAGAAATCGATTTTGAAAATGATGATGAGTGAACCCTCAGATTTTTAACTTGCAGCTTCCTCCACCCCTCCTACAATAAACCCCACCAAAAATTAGTTAATTTTGAAACGGCTTGGGCTTTGCCCCCGTGAAGATGTTGTTTCAAAGGCACAACAAAGAGCGCCAATCGATGGCGGACCTCGACCTGATCGCGCAGTACCGCGGTACAGGTGACAGTGCTTTTGTGGGTGAGCTCTTCGAAAGGTATTCGGTCCAGATTTACGCCATCTGCCGCAAATACTTCAAAGATCAAGACGAGGCCAAAGACACCGCCATGGAGGTGTTTGAGTACCTCTTGGTCGAACTCAAGAAATACGACATCCAAACCTTCAAGAGTTGGCTGGCACGTGCGACATCCAATTTTTGCCTGATGCGCATCCGCAAGACGCGGTCGATCGAGGGCAAAGCCGAAGAATTTAAAAATAATGAACTCGCGGTTATGGAATCCAGCCATGACCTGCACCCTGAAGCTGAAGCCTCCGAAAAGGAACTCGAGCTCCAACGACTCGAAGCCGCGATCGGAGGCCTCAATGCGGAACAGAAAACCTGCGTGGAGCTGTTTTTCCTGCAGGGCAAGTCGTATGACGAGGTTGCCCAACTTACAGGATACAACTACAACCAGGTCAAAAGCCACATTCAAAACGGAAAGCGGAACCTGAAAATCCGCCTGACAGAAGGCAATGAGTAAAGACCCACATATCGCCAACATATTCAGCGCAGAGGAAGAAGACTGCCTGAGCCTGGAGCAGATGACTGCTTATCAGGAGGATAGGCTTCAGGGTCAGGAGAAGCATGCGGTCGAGCGCCACCTGCTCAACTGCGAACTCTGCGCCATGACCCTTGAGTCCTTGGCTGAAAACGATGCCGCGAGCATTGCCGCCGGCGCCGAGGAGGTCAGCGACCGTGCTTGGGACCGCCTGCAAAACCGTGAGTCCCGCAAGCGTCGCGGGGCCATTTTCTGGATCGCCTCCGCTGCTTCCATTGCCCTGCTCATCACCGTCGGTTACTTTACCTTCAGCGGACCTTCGGACAAGGAAATCGGCAAAGCCTTTTCCCATGCGATGGATGGCACGCCCAAATTGAAGCCTGACTCCCAGCCCGACAATTCGATCGCGATGGTGGAAGAGCCCACCTTTGAGTCTGCTGACAATGGTCTTCTGAGCGAAGAACCTCAACGCGTTCCGGGCGATGCTTCGCCAGATCCGACAGCTTCTTCAAAATCCAAGGGCCCGGATAACGGCTTGGCCGATACCCGCAACCAGCAAACGGGCAAGGATAACCTCAAAGGTGGATCGGGAGTTGACGAATTCAAGCGTCTTGAAGCTGCGAAACCAACTCCAGCGCCTGTGGCTACGGGAGGGGTTTCGCCCGCAACCGAACTGCAGCAGCCCATCGCTTTGTCAGATTCAAGGGCCAAGGAAAGTCCAGCCAAGACGGTAAAACCTTCCTCCAAGGAAGAAAAAAATTCCGCAAAGGATGAGAAGAAAAGCGTTGCTGTGACTGAAAATGAATCGTCCATGGATGATTATGCCGGGGGCGATCTTGACAACGAAGACTTGGGTTCCTCCAATAAACAGGAGGAGATGCTGACGGATGTGGTGGTCGTAAGTTCCAAACGCGACAATGACAAGCAGGCAAAAACTGCGGAACGCTCAAAGAATATCGCTACCAAGCCTTCGGCAAATGCGGGGGTAACTGCGAGTGCTCCTGCACCCATGGCCCCCGCCGCCAATTATTATGCAGACGGCATCAGCCAATATGAACAGGGCAATTACAAGGATGCAGCCAGCAACCTCCGCAAGGCAACCGAGGCCACGCCCGGCAATTTGCAGGCCCATCTCTATGCTGCAGACGCCTATTTGCGGGTTTCGCAACCCCAGGCAGCGTTGTTCCATATCGAGCGTATCCTTGCAGTGCCGGGCAACAGCAACCTCGAAGCGGCCGAATGGTACAAAGCCCTTGCCCTGCTGCAACTCAAAGAAGGACGCAAAGCCGAAAAGCAACTCGGAATCGTGATTGCCCGGAACGGAAAGTTCAAGGCACTCGCCGAGGAAGCACTCAAGGAGCTCAAATAAGGCCCTTCATCCGTCAAAAAAAAAACAGAATCGGCCCGCAACACAGATGATTGCGGGCCGATTCCTTTCAGGCGCTTGCCGTTGCCAGTGGATCAAATCAGCTTTCCACAGTTTTGCCCTGCAACCGCTGAAACAATTCCGGATGGCGAAAGAGCGCAACCAATCCGAGGAGCAGCATCGCGACAAGTACGGGACCCGGAAACTGACCATGACTCAAATCCGTAGCCATGGCACCGCCCCAATAGCCGCCGCTCAAAACGACACCAATGGTGGAGGTGCGTGGTAAAATCAGCATCACGGCACAGAAAATTTCCAATCCTGCAAACAGGAAGCGGTTATCAAAGATGCCAATCTTGATGAATTGCTGCCCCATTTCACTGTCGGGGGTCGCTGTAATTTTCCCCATGGCGCTTCCCAAGGCCATGAATGTCAGCAGGCCCAAGAAGACCCAGCCAAGGATTTTTTTCGTTTTTGGACTCATGATTTCAATGATGAATTGTTGAATTCAGTGAATACTTTGATCAACCTGCAACTTCAGCAAGTGCCGGGTAGTCGATATAGCCCTTGGCGCCACCGCCATAGAAGGTCGAATGATCAGGGGCATTCAATTCAGCACCGACCGCGAAACGTTCAGCCAAGTCCGGGTTGGCGACGTACAGTGCCCCAAACGACACCAAATCTGCTTTTCCGCTTTGAACGGCTGCTTCGGCGCTTTCGCGATTGTATTTTCCATTGACCATCACGGTTCCGTGGAAAAGCCCACCAAATGCCTCCAAGGTATCCTTGGGCCAGGTCGGGAAGGCATCGATCGGAAACAAGGACCCCATAAGGTGCACGTAGGCGATGTCCAATTTGTCCAACTCCGTGATGAGGTAGGAGAAGGTCTTGACCGGATCGCTGTCGATCATGTTGTTGTAGGGAATGGTCGGCGAAAGCTTCACACCGACTTGTCCGTCCGTGTACACGGCGCGCATGGCACGCACGACTTCGAGGACAAATCTTGTACGGTTTTCTACCGAACCACCATATTCATCGGTGCGGTGATTGGCGCCGTCCACGAGAAACTGATTGGGCAAATAGCCGAATGCACCGTGCAATTCGACGCCGTCAAATCCAGCGCGTTGGGCGTTTTCTGCGGCTTTTCCATAATCCAACACGACTTGCTTGACTTCCTCGGTGGTCAAAGCATGGGGTGTTTCATATTCCTTGGGACCTTGGGAGGTAAAATGCTGTTGTCCCTGAATGCCAATGGCCGAAGGCGCAACGGGCAAATTTCCGCCTTTGTCGACGGAGTGGCCGACACGGCCGGTATGCCAAAGCTGCGCATAGATTTTGCCGCCTGCGGCATGAACGGCCTCCGTGACGGGGCGCCATGCTTCCACTTGCGCATCGTTCCAGATGCCCGGCGTCAGCGGGCTACCCAATCCTTGTGCAGAAATGTTGATGCCCTCGCTGATGATCAAGCCAGCCGAGGCACGTTGGGTATAGTATTTGACCTGCATTTCGCCGACGAGTCCGTCAAAAGTGGCCCGGCTGCGTGTCATCGGTGCCATCACCATGCGGTTTTTCAGGGTCAGGCCCTTCAATGAAGTTGATTCTAGTAGTTTCATTTTTTGAAATTGATACGCAAAGATATTTCGAAATTAGTTTTCTATACAACTAATTAACGAAAAAAAAGCGAAAGGGTTTTATTCGCCTTCGCGCATCTTGTCGAGCAATGCATTCAAGTGGAAAGCCTCTGAAACCGTGAGCCCGATGGCCCCTTTGGGGTTCATGTCGTGGGAAGAGGCAATCGAATCGAGCAAATCCAGTGCAGTCTGCGTCAATTGGATTTCATATTCCCGGCGGTCGGTTTCGGAACGGTTGATCAAAACAAGCCCTTTTGCTTTCAATTTGGACAAAATGCGCGTCAGGTTACTGCTGCGGTCGATCATCCGGTGGAGAATGTCCTTTTGCGCCACAGGATTTGGATGTTGGCCTTTGAGGATGCGCAAGACATTGAACTGTTCATGGGAAAGGCCAAATTGCTTCAAACTGCAAGAAACCTTGGAATGCAACCAACTCGCCGTGAACAGCACGTTGAGCATTGCCTTCAATTCTTCGCTTTGAAAGCCCTTCGACTTCAATTCATCTTCGAGACGCATGATTCATCCAACAAAATATAGATGTCGTGAAAACTATTAACCTTTCAAACCAAAGGCAAAGATAAGGCGTAGCCGGTAAGTATCAGCGTGATCCTCCAGCAGTTTCAAACCCAGACATAGTTGAAGCGTCCGTCATCGATTTTGAACAGCAGACGGTGGGCCGTCCCTTCTTCGTCCGTGAAGACCTTGCCGTCCGGAAAAACCAAAAAATTCCATTTGCGGGGGCTGTGGAGCATCTGCGAAAGGAAATTGGCCAATTCGGGTTTGAGATCGGTGTCGCCCTCCGGCTTGGAAACCATCGTCTGCCGCGGCAAACGGTTGCTTCTTCTGCCCCAAATCGCCAAAATCAGCGTGTCAAAGTACCAACTGTTGGTCAGGCCAATGGCATCCTTCATCAGGCTGTCGACAAAGGCAAAAACCGGCGAACGGAAGGTGGTGTTGAGGTCCAATTGGAAGCGAATCAGGCGTTGCTCAGCCCAGAGGGCTTGTTCGCCGATCAGTCCATTCATGCTACTTCCGCCCAAGCGCATTTCGTAAACCAAGGGACGCTCGATGACTTCCTCGGCGTAGTTGATGTCATGCAACAGCAACTGCTGCGGCATTTTTTCCATGAGACGGTCAAAAAAACCATTCTCCGGCCAATAGCTCGCGGCACCGATCGCCATGGGGGGCAAGCCTCCCCCGCCGATGCGCACCAAGGTGCCGTCACGGTAAATTTTCAGCTGAATGGTCTCCTGACCACCCAACCGCATGTTAAACGCGATAAATCCGACTTCTGATTTGCGCATGATCCAAGTTAGTTTTTAAGGGCCGAATTGCCAACTACAACTCCTGCAAAAGTGTCAGTAGCCTGTCTGGGTAATCGGTGATAATGCCGTGAACGCCAAGCCTCACCATCGCGCGCATGTCCGCTTCTTCATTCACCGTCCAAGGCACAACCTTCATGTTTTTTTCAGCTGCGAATGTGAGCATGCCTTCATCCACCAATTCCCAATAAGGACTCAGCACCTCCGGATAAAAGCCCAATTCGCTGATTTTTGCTTGATAATCTTCCTTTTCGTCGATGAGCAAGCCCAACGCGATCGTTTTGTCTTGGCGACGCGCCTCGCGCAGCCCCTCGGGATCAAAGCATTGCAAGGTGCACCGCTCGGCGACGCCTTTGTTTTGAATCACGGCCATCACCAATTCAACAAACTCAGGAATTCCCGGATGCCAAACACCAACGCCGTTGGGTTCGATTTTGAGTTCTATGTTGTAGTGGGGGATGCGTTCCGGCTGCTCGTAGTCATCGTAGGCAATTTTGCTTTCAATGGCGTCAAAGACATCGGAGAGCAAGGGTTTGGTGACCTTGAGCTTTTGTTGACCGGGAAATCGTGGATGCGGTTTGGTGCCACAGTCCCAATTTTTGACCTCCTCATAATTCATCTGGAAAATATTGGTTGGCACCGACTCTGACTCCGCCATCGGACCACCATTCAAATTCTGGCAAAAATCACCTTCAAACCAAGCCTCATGCGAGACGAGCACCTGTCGGTCTTTGGTGATGACGACATCCATCTCCAGGGTGGTCACGCCGAGGTCCCAGGCCTTTTCAAAAGCAGGAATCGAATTTTCAGGCATCAATCCGCGGCAGCCACGGTGGCCTTGGACGTCGAGGTCGATCACGCCGTAGTTGCAGGAAACCATTGTAGAAGCAAGCGTAAATAGGAGAACCGTCAGCCTACCGGTTGGCAGCATTCGGCGAAAGGTGGAGAACAAAGGCAGGGAAATCATGGGTCAAATTGGATGCGGGTATTGGCAAATGCTTTGCATGGAAGCATTTACGGGGCGATGGCAAAATGGTTGAAGCCATTCAACCACAAAAAATCCATTCGAAGGTCATCAATCATCTTCGGGCAGAATTTCAAACACGCGACCGACTTGACCGTCATCGAGTTTGACTTTGATGCCCCGGGTATGCACCGGCGCACTTGTGAGGATGGCCTTGACGATGCCTTCGGTGAGCTTGCCCGTGCGTTGGTCCTTTTTCAGGATCACGTTCACGAGCATGCCGATTTTGATGTCTGCGCGTCGGGTGCCGTTCATTTTTTCAAGCCTGCGAAGTAGGCTGTCATGGGCTTCACATAATATTCCTGCCAGCCATCGAAGTATTTCTGACCGTCACCGGCGGGAATACTCGTATGGCGGAGGGTGAATTGGCAGCCTTGCGTGCTGTCACGCAGCAGGATTTCGACTTGGCTGTCGTCGGCATCTTCGGGAAATTCATCGGTGCGCCAGGTGGTCACGATGCGGCTTTCGGGTTCGAGGCCCATGATTTCGCCACTGATATAGCCTTCCCAAGCCGTGAAATTGCTGCCTTCCTCGGCTTTGATCGTCGCACGGGCGCCGGTCATGGCGGAATGCTCCTTGCTGCTCAACCAAGCACGGTACAAAGCAGATGCCGTGACAGGCAACAAGGCAGTGACAAGAATGGATTCGGTCTTCATAGATTTTTGATTTCTGTTGGTGAAATTAGCGGTTGTGCGCCGGAAATCTAGACGGATTCATGATTTTTTTGGCGAATGAAACAGTTGGTAACCCACTGAAGTTGCAAGAAAGATGGAAAACACGATCACAGAAGCAGCACTTGAACAATTGCGCTACCCCGTCGGGCGGTGGCAACGCCCCGAATCGCTTTCACAAGCATCCTTGGAAGCTGATTTGGCAACATTGGCGGCATTTCCCAGCATTTTGCGGCCCAAGGTGGAGCAATTGGGTGATGGAATCCTGGACACGCCTTACCGCCCGGGCGGTTGGTCCGTACGACAGGTCATCCACCATTGTGCCGACAGCCATATCAATTGTTTGGTGCGGTTCAAATTGGCCTTGACCGAAGACAAGCCCACGATCAAGCCCTACGCCGAGGAGCATTGGGCCGAATTGCCTGATTATCAATTGCCGATTGCGAGTTCGTTGGAGATGCTCACGCTCGTGCACGCCCGCCTCACGCACATCATGACGCACATGAAGCCCGAAGATTGGCTCCGCGAATACATCCATCCGCAGTACGGGACGACCTTTGCTTTGTATCAGGTGGCGTCGTTGTATGCCTGGCATTGCCGGCACCATTTGGGACATGTGGAGTTGGTGGTGAAGTGAGCAGATTTCTGCATAAACGGAAACCAACAATGTGTTCGGCTCCCTCCTTCTGCTAATTTTGCCTTGAGTTAATTGATCCAAATGACGCAGACGGAAGCGCGAGAAATCCTGGAGGCCTTGGCGGATGGTTGTTCGCCATTTTCGGGGGAGGTATTGCCCGAGGATCACATTTTGATGGAGGAACCGGTGATCGAGGCGCTGTTGATCGCACTCGAGGCCCTTCGGGGCAAGTCGCCCAAGGTCATGCTGGACATCGCCGAGGAAGACATTCAAACTGCTGTCGCCGCCTTCGAATTGGCCGACATCAATCCGACGGCCAATCGGTTGGCTACATTTCTCTCCGGCACGCGTGCCTTCAAAAATCCGGAATTGATCCGCCATCCGCTGTATGGCAAATACGGGCGACTGCATTCCAAAGGCGCACTCACGGACCACATGGAGGTCTGGATCGAAAAAAACCTGAAACCCTTGCTTCCGCCAAGAGCAGAAACGGAGCCCCACCCCTATTTCAACGAACCGCATTTCAACAAACTCTCCGAAAAAGCCATTCAACAGCTCAAGGAAAAGGTGACTGCCCTTCCCATTGTGCGCGTGGAGGGCCTGAGCGAAAGCCTGATGGAACGCCGAAAGGTCTCTCCACGGTCACATGAACCTTGGCCGGAAGCGGAAATTCGGCTACTGAACATCGCTTTGGACTTCACGAATGACTTGGAATTTCTGGCGACTTGCTTCGGCCGATCTACGACTGCGATTGTGGCCCAAGGCAACAAAATTTTAGAGACAAAGTCATTCCTCAAGGAATAAGGTTTCGGGCCGGGCAGGATCGCTTCGATGTACATTTCCGCTCCGCAGCTGCAAATGTTGATGCTGTTTTGCCCTGAAATGGAGAATATTCCCCAACTTCCGAATCATCTTTTATAAAACACGACGATGAAACTTCATGTAGTTGCGCTTTGGATCTTGGGAATTATGTTTTTGGTCGCAGGAATCGGGCATTTTGTGGCTGTGGCGCAATTTGCCAAGATGATCCCAAACGATTGGCCCTTGAAACACGAGGCGGTAATCGTCACCGGATTGGTGGAATTGGCCCTGGCAGCGGGCCTGATTTGGCCGCAAACCCGCAAATTGGCTGGTGTAGGAATCTTCCTGCTGTTGCTGCTGTACACGCCCATCCATATTTATGACCTGATGCGCTATTCGCCAGTGATCGGCTCCAAAACGGTGGCTATCATTCGCTTGCCGATTCAGGCCGTGTTGCTCTACCTCGCATCGCTGATTGCTTGGCCGCGCCGATAATACCATCATTCCATTCGAGCACAAAAAATGGCAGTTCGAGTTTAAATTTCGATTCTTACACGCTTAAAAATTTGTGCATTCCATGAATTTTCCTTATTCATTGTAGTTGCAAAGCGAAATGGTGCCCCGGACAGACGTCCCGGGTTTGAAAAAAGTCTGCGTTTATTTGGTAGATAGGTTGGTCCAATGAATCAAGGTATGAAAACGAAGTCCCTCGGTCTTCTCGTTGCGCTGCTGTGCTTTTGCGGCATTGCCCAGGCGCAAAGTGCGGCCGCACTTGCAAAGCTGAATTCCCGTTACAATTTCGAGCAACTCGCCGAAATGCAGCAAAACACGCGTTACAAGTACGAAGGCTTGCTGCTGTTCTATTCCGCATCATTCCTCGTACTGGAAAATGGCCAAGCGCGCTCGGCTACGGAGCTGGAAATCGCCGCCTTGGACATCGACCAATACAATGGTCTGCGGAATCAAAAAACCTCCGTTTCTGTCCACGATGCCTCCATTGGCAAGGACTTGCAGTTGCTGAGCCGTGACGAATTTGAAAAGGTTGTGCTGGCACATTTGAGTGAGTCCGATGCCGCAGCCTATCTCGCCTACAAAGCTGCCGCGCTTTCCACCCAAGGCAAAACCAACGAATAAGGAGGCCGAATTATGAAAAGAAGTATCCTCAATTTCGCACTGTCAAGCTTGCTTTTCCTCGCTGCCACCGTGCAGGCGCAAACCTATACGCACCCCACAACGGGCGTACAGAGCACCTACAATGGTGCCTGTTTGGTATCGACTTGCTCGGGAACCTACTACGACAACGGCGGTGCCGGTGGCAACTACGCCGCCAACGTCAACAATATCTACCGCACGTTTTGCCCCAACACAGCCGGCAGGTGCTTGCGTGCAACGTTCACGAGCTTCTCGATGAACGACACGTATTTCCTCTGTTTTGGCCCCAACAGCTGCTGCGATTACCTTCAAGTACTCAATGGTCCGGCCCAAAACAGCCCTGCCCTGTACAACAACTGCACCGCAAGCCCCGGCACGATCACATCGACCGATCCCAGCGGATGTTTGACATTCCGCTTTGTTTCCGATGGGTCGGTGCAATTGGCAGGTTGGGCAGCAACGCTTTCCTGTGTCGTCTGCGGTGGTGGCCCTCCCGGAAACAACAATTCGGATTGCGCCTTTGCGACACCCGTTTGCAACAACCTCGTCATCAACGACGCATCATCCGGGCCAGGAATTGTGGCCGAAGGCTGCTCGGGATGCAATACCAGCGAAGTGTACACGAATTGGTACCGCATTCAAATCCAAACGAGCGGCACCTTGGCCTTCACCATCGATCCCAACCAGAACTCAGACGACTTTGATCCAGTGGTTTACGGGCCCAATGTCACTTGCGGCGCGCTTGGCTCACCGATTCGTTGCTCCTATGCCGCCTCCGCTGGCAATGGCAATACCGGGTTGGGAAATGGCGCCGGAGATGCCTCTGAAGATGTCGCAGGCGATCAATGGGTTTCCACGCTCAATGTCACCGCCGGCCAAATCTATTATGTGCTCATCAACGGATGGTCGGCTTCCTCGGGCAGCAATGGTTTTGCCTTGAATTGGACCGGAACCGCAAGTTTGAACTGCAGCATCCTCCCTGTCGAATTGCTCGATTTTGCAGGGAACTACGAAAGCGGCATGGTGGATTTGAATTGGAGCGTCGCGGGCGAATTCGGATTGAAGAACTACGTCCTTGAGCGTAAATCGACGGGGAAGGACTGGATCGACTTGGCGGGTTATGCTGCCAATGGCAACCAAAGCACCTACCTTTTCACCGATGCCCGCCCGATGCCCGGCCCCAACCAATACCGCCTGCGCATGATCGAGCAAGACGGCAACATCCAATACAGCCACGAAGTGGAGGTGATGGTCCCCGAAACCCAGCGGTTCACCGTCTGGCCAAATCCTGCCACTGATGAGCTCAATGTCGAGGTTTACGACGAAAATGGCCTCGTTGGGGACCTCGTAGTCGTGGACGAATTGGGACAGGAAGTGATGCGCCGCCATGTACAGTCGGCGAGCAATCTGCCTGTGTATGAGAAATTGGGTTTGGGCGAATTGCCGGCAGGTATCTATTTCTTGCGCTTTGGCAACCAAGTGAAGAGCTTTATGAAGCAATGATGAAGCGCAAGCTTCTTCTTGACACTGTTGGAAATCTAAAAAAAGGGCCGTCTACGATTGAGACGGCCCTTTTTCCTTGTTGTCGTTGACAACCTATTCCTTGATCAACCGTGCTGTCTTAATGCCCGTTTCAGTACTGATTTGCAGGAAATACAATCCAGCGGATAGATGCTCCACCTCAAAAGAGGTGGTCGTCTCATATTGTACAAGCTCTCCAACCAGATTGAAGATCGAAATCGAGGAAATGGGTTCTTCAGATTTCACAGCGATCGAGGTCGACGCAGGGTTTGGATAGATGCCAATGCTTGCCCCAGAACCCGATTCGTCAATACTCACCACCGTGGCGCTCAATTGAGCACATAAATATCGGCAGAAACTGAATTGGAATAGAGGTTTGAAACTCCTGTGCCCGGGTCAAAATCAACGGTGCCGTAGAAGTGGCCGGTACCGTAAATATTTTGGAGGGCATCGACAGCAATGGAGGTTCCAATATCATCCACGGTGCCACCAAATCCCGTAGCCCAGGAAAAATTACCGTTGTTGTCCAATTTGGTGATGAAGATATCTTCCAGTCCTCCGGAAGTCATGGTATGGACTGCGCCACTTGGATCAAAATCGGCGCTCCCGTTAAAATAACCTGTAACAAAAACATTGGCGGTGCCATCCAAGGCGATCGAATTGCCTTGATCATTGCCAGCACCGCCCATGCTCTTGGCCCAGATCAAATTGCCGTTTTCGTCCAATTTCGCTACATATATATCTTGCATTCCAGCAGAAGTCAAATTGCTGGTGCCTGCATTCGGATCAAAATCCGATGTGCCGATGAAATACCCGGTTGCAAAAATATTTCCTGAAGCATCCGTTTTGACACCAAATCCTCTCGAATCAAAGGCATTTCCCAAAACCTTTGCCCAAACAAAATTCCCGCCGGCATCCAACTTGGAAACAAATGCATTCCAATCACCCACGGCGGTCAAATAGCTGATGCCTGCCCCTGGATCGAAATCGACATCGCCATAAAAATAACCTGTCGTAATGACGTTTCCTGATGGGTCCAAAGCGATTGACTTACCAATGTCGGCAAGCGTGCCCCCCATTTTTTTTGCCCAGACAAAATTTCCTGAGACATCCAGCTTGGAAACGTAAATGCTTTGCGTGCCCGCCGTGAGATTGAAGGTTCCAATTCCAGGATCAAAATCGGTGGTTCCATTGAAGGAACCCGTAGAATAAACGTTTCCTGCATCGTCAACAGCAACTGAAGTTCCTTCCTCTCCGCCAGTTCCGCCGATGGACGATGCCCAGACCAAATTTCCGGAGCTGTCAAGTTTGCATACAAAGACATCATTGCCCCCTGCAAAGTTCAGGAAAGTGGTATCCACGCCTGGATCAAAATCGAAGGTTCCAATGTAGGAACCCGTAATAAAAATATTGGCAGAATCGTCCAACGCGATCCCAAATGCTTCCTCATATTGCGACCCGCCAATTCCCAACGCCCAAACGAGATTGCCACTGGCATCGACTTTGGTGACAAAAACATCCACAAAACCAGCCGAAGTCAATGGGAAGACGCCTACACTTGGATCAAAATCAACCGTTCCTTGAAAAATACCCGTGGTAAATACGTTTCCTTGCGCATCCACAGCGATGGACCTGCCCTCTTCATAACTCGCACTTCCCATGCCATTTGCCCATTCGAAATTTTGAGCAAAATTGAGTTGAGCAAGTGCCAGCAGCGAAAGAACAAATAGTAATATTTTTTTCATAATTCTCCTAATTTGAAGCAAGGTAGAATGATGCAGCCGCTGGGTCGTGCTTCTGTTCAGCAACAGCCGATATTCTTCAGGAATGGAGAATCCGGTGGGGAGCTTAAGGAAACAATATTCGAATGGAAAATGGGGAATGGAGAACTGCGAAGTCAGTATACCCGAAGGGTTCAGCGCAGCTAATGGAAAATGGAGAATAATCACAATAGCATCATTAGCTTCGCCAATATGCTTCGCAATTTTTCATTCTCAATTCTCCATTTTCAATTTTCAATTAACCCCGACGCTGTTCCAGGTGCTTAATGCCCATTCGCGGTCGGTGTCATTGTCGAAGTAATAGGCGCCTTGGGCGACTTCCCGGCCGATGATCGTGTAGCCGTAGAGAACTTTGTATGTATGGGCTTCGTCTGACTCCAAGACGATAAAACCGATTCTGGCAACGCCATCCTCCGAGAGATCAAACGACTCCACGGTCGGATGCTCGGATTCGTCACGGTTCTGGATAAACTCCTTGTGCATCGCAAGCACCTCGGCAGGTTCCTTGTCCGAGAAGTCCCAGATGGCAATGCGCACCGTCCGACCTTCGGTAACGAAAACATGGTCGCCTTCCTCGTCTTCGTAACGCTCAAAAATCCCGGAAATCTGCAACGACCAGGCACCACCGATGCCCTGCCATCCGATTTCATCCCCGCCGCCGGCGGCAAATCCTTCCGCCGGTTTCCACTCCGCCGTCGGATCTTCCCGTTCAAAAGCCGAACCCACAGGCTGCAACAGCAAATCGCGCAGCGAAGGATCGATCGTGAGAATCACCGTTGGATTGTAGATCCCCGAATTCTCGGGATTGTCCAGATAAGCCTGACTTTCGTCGCCGGCAAAGACGCGCCAACCGCTGTCCTGCGCATCCATCGGCTCCTCACGGTAAAGGAAACAGACTTTATTTTCGTCTTCAGCCACGCGTTTGGTGGCAATCAGGAACCCGATGGGCGGAAAATTGGCAAACGAACCTGCATCATTCATGCGGCAAAGATGCGGATTCCCTTCTAAAAACTGCGAAAGGCAAGCGCGATTCTCTATTTTTGCGCCCGAATGAAAAAGCTCATCCTTCTGATCCTGCCGCTGCTGATTGCTTTGTCAGGCATTGCCTCGCCGACCTATTTGATTCGCAGTGAACATATCACGACGATCACCAAGGCTCAATTTGACTCGCTTTTGCATACGCAGCATGTGCCCAAGCGCCTCGCGCCCATCCGCTATGATGTGGATATTTACGAGGTGGACTACCGCACGCGGTGGTCGGATGGCAGCAGCGTGATGGCCTCGGGTCTGATCATGTTGCCGCATGCCCCCAAGGAGGCGATTCCCCTCGTTGCGTACGGTCATGGCACGCGTCTGCAAAAGGAGCGCCTCTGGAACATGAAAGGCGAGGAATCGATCTGCGCCTTCTTTGCTGCCGACGGTTATGCCGTTGCGATGCCCGACTACCTCGGCCTTGGCCGCGGCGAACGCAACCACCTTTACCACCATGCCAATACGGAGGCAACCTGCATGATCGACATGCTCAAGGCTATGCAAGAACTCAACCAACAAGTCGGAATCAAGGAAAACGGGCAGCTGTTTTTGTCCGGCTATTCGCAAGGCGGGCATGTCGCCATGGCGACCCACCGTTATCTGCAGCTGCATCCCGAAGCCGGCTTCAAAGTCACCGCAAGCGCGCCCATGTCAGGCGCCTACGACCTGGGCGGCGTGCAAGGCGAGGTCATTCGCAAGCCCTACGAATACCCTGGCTATTTACCCTATCTCTTGTTTTCTTTCCAAGCCGCTTACAACATCTTGCCCGACAGTGCATCCTACTTCAAAGCGCCTTATGACAGCCTGATTCCGCCCTTTTTTGACGGGAACCACAAGCTCAAAGAATTGACGACCGTGATGCCCACAGTGCCGGCCGATGTCTTGCGCGACGAACTCTGGGAGGCCTTTCAAAAGGATCCGCAAAACCCGTTGCGGCTTGCGCTCCAAGAAAACACGCTGATTCACTGGGCGCCCGAGGCTCCGGTCTTGATGTGCTATTGCAAATCCGACGAACAGGTGAACTACCGCAACGCGCTTGTGGCCCGGGATACGATGGAGGCATTGGGCAGCACGATGATTCAGCTACGCCACGCCGGAAGGCGATTCCAACATGGCCCCTGTGCATTGTACACCTGCATTTATGCCAAAATGTGGGTCGACAGCTTCCGGGATGGCAGCACCACCGGCAAACCCGGCCCAGCCTGGAACCGGTTTCTGGTTTCAGTGAGCAAGGCCTTCTTCAAGCAAAAGAAAACCAAACGAAAAAAATGATCCGCAGCAGGTCGAAAAACCATTCGATCCCAATGCAGTTCTGATTCAAAAGATTATCGATACCCATCATGGAGGAAGCAATCCGAAAATGGTGGCCCCAAGATGGCGGGCCGATTTATGCAGAAACGCCCACGAATGTGGCAGACGGACAATGGCTCCTCGAACCTTGGAACGCCATTTCCTCGCTTTTGATTGTGGCACCGGCCATCTACTTTCTCATCCGCTTGCGGGGAAGGTATGGCGCCAACCTTTTTCTGACGCTCTGCATTCCCCTATTGATTGCGGGAGGATTGGGCAGCACATTTTTCCACGGATTCCGGACAAGCCGGTTTTTGCTGTTGTTGGACGTGTTGCCGACCATGATCCTGTTTCTGGCGGTGAGCGTCTATTTCTGGGCGAAGGTTTTCCGGAATTGGTGGGCAGCAGCGGGCGTCATGCTGATTGCATTTGCAGCCACCTACCTCGTCTTTGAGTACTTGCCGGTCAGTCAACGCACCAATATCGGCTACGCCTTGCGTGGAACGGTCTTTTTCCTGCCCTTGGTGATCATCCTTTTCCGCACGAATTTCCTCTATGCCAAGTTCATTTTTGCCTCCCTCGCAGCCTTTGGTTCGGCATTGGCTTGCAGGTTCACCGACAAAATGGTGACGCATTTCCTGCCCATGGGCTCGCATTTCCTCTGGCACGCCTTTACGGGTCTCGGCGGATTTTTGATCGCGGAGTACTTGTTGCGCATTGAGAAAGATCCGGATTTGGAGCAAGCGTTGAAGGAGGAGAATTGAGAATTGATAATTGAGAATTGAGAGTTGAGAGTTGAGCGTTGAGCGTTAGCAGTTAGCAATTGGGGTTGGGAACTTGGTAGGGCACATTTGGCTTGGCTGTTGCCTTGTTTTACGATCAATTGCGTTTGCGGCCTTTGCGAACACGGCGCCTGTCCCGCGAGCGGGGCGAACGACTAGGCAACAAGACTTCAATTGCCTGCAAATGTGTGCTTTATGGGCCCTGGCCTTACCGCCCAGAATGGGCCGTCTATGGCCCGAGGAAGCCGGTGAACGGCCCCACAGTTGCAGCAGGCTTCGCTTATTCAAAAGTCCGTCAGATCAGCAACCTACTGTATTGTTATCTGCTTCGAAGTTGGAGCACAGGCCCTTGTTTACTTTACGTTTAAACTCTACCTCTAAGCGCTAAGGTCGCAAAGGTTGGGGAAGGCTGATGATGGTTTCCTTGGTTCCCCTTGCTTCGGGTGGACTTGCATTGGGCCATCGAGGCAGGCGAAGGAAATCTGGGGAGTATGTCCTATCTTCGCCTATCATGCGTGCCCGGTTACCCATCCTGTTGCTTGTGGGATTGCTGCTTTTTCAAAGCGCGGGCTATTATTTGGCTTTTGTGCTGGAAAACACGCTGCACAAAGCGATTACCAAGGCCGAAATCAGACGCGAAGACAACGAAAAGTTCGTTTTGCTCCAACTCAGCGATGCCGAATTCAAAAGCTTGGCCTGGGTCGAAAAGGACGAATTTTGGTATGAGGGCGCCATGCACGATGTGAAGGCGGTGCATCGATCCGACGACGGAAGCTGGCTCCTCCATTGCAAACGCGACGAACATGAGACAGAAATGCTGCGCCGGGGCAAGGCGGCCATGCATGCCGAAAATGAAGATTCGGAGCAGCATTCCAGCGGTCAATTTTTGCGGTTACTTGCGCCTTGCGTACTGAACGCAACCTTGGAATTTCCGCACATTGTAATTCGAAAGGCATCGTTTCCGACCCTACAGGAAACCGCCCACGGCATCGCCCAAGAAATTTTGGTGCCACCGCCACAAGTAGGATGAACTCCTTCTTTCATTTTTGATCGAATTGCCATGCAGCCCCATTGGGGAGGCATGGTTGGTATTCATTCTATTGTAATACGTCATGAAAAAAATATACTTGGCAGCGGGAATGCTGCTGATGGCGCTATTTGCGCGTGGACAGACCGTGACCGTTACCGA